>CAZVNO010000023.1:5145-9834 GCA_964628715.1 uncultured Gammaproteobacteria bacterium
TTTCATAGTGGACAGACAAGATAAACTGATCATCATCGAAATGCGACAATTTGACTAGTTCAATTGTCGTTTTTTGTTTGTGCATAGAGTCATTAAAGGGGCGGGAAGCGCCAAAATGTAAACGGTATCGCTCAAATGACCTGTCGCGGCACACGGCCCGGGCGAGTCCAAAAGACTTCGCCCGGGCCACAGAAGATTAAAAAGGCAATGTCAAATTTACACCAGACGATTGCGACTGACCAACTGGCACAATTGGCATTTCAAAATTTACTGGAAATGGCACAAGTTCACCGGTCAATTTTGGAAAGTACAACATCTTATTCTTTCTACCATACTCATAGACCTCTTTTGTCACTTTCACATCCTGTTCGCAATACTTTTTTATCAGATCTATTTTTCCTTCTTTGTACCACTCCATTGCCTGAAGTCCATCCGCACTTTTCTCAATCTGCAAAGTCGCTTTTGCGATATCGTTAAGTTTATACCTAGAACCGGTTGATTCTTTTATTACTTTTAATAAATCCAAATGTGCTATGCGAGATAAATCTCCGCTGTAATTATTTTGTAAAATCGGCACATCAAAGTGGGCGCTATTGTACCCAATAATTCGTTCGGCTTTTTCAAGAATTGGCCACAGGTCACGTAATTGATTCTCATCAAACGAACGATAGGAATCAGTTTCGTATTCATAGATAGACACGCAGGTAATCTTTAGCTGCGAGTAATCTCGAATATCACCAATAGTTTCAATGTCAAAAACAATTTCACGTGACATAATTAATTACTTTTTTTAAATGCCACCTTAAATACCGGCTCGTACTCATTTTCGTATTCGTCTTTTACACTTACGGTCTCCCCTTTCATCATCATTGATAATGCCATATCAGTCATCATTTCCATATCAGACGCCAAATCAATCTGCATATCTTCGAGCTGGGTAAACTCATTGGCAAATTGCTCTTTGGTAGTCATCTCAATTTGTTTTTTCTTTTCTTTCATTACTTTCATTTTTTCACTGATTTCCTGATACTCAAGCGAGCCAGCCAATGCTTCCTTGTACGCCGAGCGGAGATCTTTTTGCTTTTTTTTGAGCTCAAGTGTGCGTTGAAAAATTTCTTGAATCGATTGCATACAATTTTTTAAAAGTTAGCGTGGATATTTTAACACAGCTATAAAAAAAGAGAAACCCCGACGCCTCCAGTGTCGGGGATCCCAGCCTTCTTGAAAGCCGCTCCTAGCGCTCATTACGGCTCTTGTGCTCCACCCTGGTCCAGCCCCTCAGTGCGCCTGGGGACGAATCATCCGTGCCACAGACGCGGTGAAGTGACAGAGCCTCGTCGAGTTCGATCTCGAGGCCGCTGTATCCTGATCCAGAGCGGGTGATCCTGGTTCGCCCACCCTCGACCGAGATCCGCTGACACGGTCCGGTCGGGTTGGACTCATCGTCCAGGACGAAGAGCTCGGACTTGTGTGGCAAAATCTTGACGATGTTGTTCGGACTGCCACCCTCCACATTAAGGTGGGCGAAGTACCTGCGTGCTGGCTCTGTAACACGGAGCTCAATATCCACCCAGAAATTTGCCCCCCTAGGCGCCGGTTGACCACTAGCCAGACGGCCAAGATCGATGATCTTGTACGTGTGCTTCATGCCCCCATTATCCTCCTATCCAAAATACTAACCTGACTAACATAACCCTGTCAATCCATGGACTTTTCCCTAGTTGACGTGCTAGACTAATGTTACTATGGGTACACTTATTGATGGCAAAGCGATTGCCAAAAAAATTGATGCTCAAACCAAAATATTGGTTGAGGAATTAAAGAATGCGGGCAAAACCGCTAGGCTTGATGTCGTGCTTGTTGGCGAAGATGAATCTTCACTCATGTACGACCGAATGAAGGGGGCCGCTGCCGAACGACTTGGTCTAGATTTTGAGCTTCACCATTTCCCCTCTCCCATCTCAGAAATTGAACTTATTGAAAAAATCCATGATATTCAAAAAAATAAAAAGCCAAATGGACTTATTTTACAGCTACCGCTTCCGGAGCACCTATACACGCCATCAGTACTCAATTCTATTGATCCAAAAATAGATGTTGATTTCCTAACCAATGAGCGCCTAGGCACGTTGGTAATGAATACCAATACCCTCTTACCTCCAACCCCCGGTGCGGTTTTTAGTATTCTTGATGATCTGAATGTTGATTTATCAGGAAAAAATGTAACGATTATCGGCATGGGCGCACTAGTTGGCAAGCCGCTCGCAATAATGCTCATAAACGCCAAAGCAAGCGTAACAACTATTAACAGCCGAACAAAAAATGTCAAAGAAAAATGCTTGTCAGCCGATATAATTATTACTGGCGTAGGTAAAAAAGATATTTTACGCGGTGACATGGTTCGCGATAACGCAATCGTAATTGATACTGGGATTTCATTTGAAAATGAAAAAGTATATGGTGACGTAAACGTCGATGAAGTCCTCAAAAAAGCCTCTTTTGTCACACCGACACCAGGTGGGGTCGGGCCAATAACTGTCGCCAGATTACTTCTAAACACTGCTTTGTCTGCAGAAATGGAGACAAAGGACACTGTATGAGCTTTATTGGCGAACTCGCTCATACTCGTGAACTGAGAATGCATCTATCCGATCTGGAAAAATACGATAGTTTATTTTCCAAACTAAAAGAAAAATTAAATGCTCTAAAACAGCCTGATCTAGCACACGGCGTCTTAATGATTGAACGAAGAAGCATTGATTACCCCGGCATGCAAGAAGATCTGGAAACTCTAGAAAGATCTGTCGGAGTGATTTCAAAAGATGATGAAGATTTTGCAGAAGATATTAAAAACATAACCGAGCAGATTGAGTCAATAAAAAACAAACAGAATACTTTTTCTGAAATGAATCGGGACGGTTTAAATACAGAGGTGCAACAAATTATTCACAAAGCTAAAATACTTTCTCTATCATATCCTGATTGCAGAAAAGATATATCAAAATTTTTTGATATTCTCCACATTGACAATGAGGAGGCCAAAAAATTTTCAAGCGAAATGTTGGCCAAACAGCTAACTTTTGAACAGCTTCAAAAAAATGAACTCCCTGAAGATCTTAAAAAACTTTTAAAATCATTCCAAGAAAAAAATATTTGGTACCCTGGAAAAGACGCTGATATAGCCGAATTGGAAGAAGTTATAAAAATTGAATTTGACATGGCCGCTGAACTGCTTGTCATAATTAATCATCGCCAAGCAATCGCCGCCGAATTAACGGAAGCCGGCCTACCATATGATTTACATGAACTTGAAGAAATAATAAGAAATGAATACATCGAATATCCTGATTGTAAACTTGATTCTGCCGATCTGATAAATACTTCAAAAACAGATCCACTCGAAGCGGTCGGTATCGCCCTAAAAATCATCCTTAAACAACGTGAAGAAAGATCAAAAGAACATGGCTTATCCATCACAGACATAACAGATTTACAAGGGGCTGTTTCAGGTGTTACGAGTGCAAATGGACTCAGCCTGGCTGAAGATGAACCAAAAAAAATCTAGCTGGCTATACTGCAATTTCCATCCCGTCATAAGTTACTTCAGTACCAGCATATATAGATTGAAGAAACGGTTCCAGCTCTTCGTGCACTGGATTTGAGTGTCCGATATGAGTGAAGTAAACCTTTTTGATCCCCCATTCTTTGTAAGCCTCCAGCTGTTTAACCATTGAAAGATGCGTAGAGTAGCTCTTATACAGACTGGATCCATCAGTAAAAACAAAATCACAATTTCCAACTTCATTTTTGATTCCAGATAGAGTACCGATATCAGTAAAATATCCAAAAGAAAAATTATTGTAATCCACTCTATAACCAACTGTCGGCACATTTAAAGCGTGCTCAACTCGAAATGGTGTCACGATCACATTATCTATTTTTATAGACTCACCTGGTTTTACTGTTCCGGCCGTTTCGCGATAAACAGGTACTTCAGAAAATTTTTCAAGACCATAGCATGCATCCCAATGATCATGAGTAATAAATATTGCCGTAGGTTTGCCAATCTCTGAACGTTCAAGTTGATACTTTATATCAGGACCAGCATCAAAAATAATCTTTTCTTCGCCGACACAAAGAGCCAATGATGAACGTGTGCGCCTGTCTTTTCCACCTTTCAAAGCGCTAACGCACAGAGGATCATCGTGGAGCTCGTAATTATTCGTGTATCCAATAATGTCAGTATAATCCCCGAAATGATTATTTACAGTTCTTGGAAACGGTGAGGAGGAGGATGAGCCTAAAATAACAATTCGGGCAGACTTATTTTTCATAAAAAAATACTGAGATGTGGACTTCTGGTATACTAAATCGTATATGAAAAAGTTTATACTCCCTTTAAAAAAGTTTTTTCTGCTTCCACTCTTCTATTTATTATGTGTTCTTGTTGTTGTTTTTGGTTTTACTAATTTTGTAACTAAACCTTCAAATGATAGGGTTTGGAATAATGATCAAAAAATTCTACCTTATGCAGAGATAAATGGTAATTTAATTACAATTCACAATATAAGAAATTTCACCTATGCTTCAAAAACAGATTATAAAGAAAATTACTATGACAAAACATTCGACTTAAACACTCTACAAGGTGTTTGGTATGTACTTGAACCATTTGAAGGTCTCCCTGGG
>CAZVNO010000024.1:0-2515 GCA_964628715.1 uncultured Gammaproteobacteria bacterium
TTTTTCAAGCATAAAATATAGTCAATACTATAGCAGAAAAAGCAAGTTTTAGCAATTTTTATTGGGGTTGAAATAAAATTGAAATATGCTATAGTATTCGACAATATCTAAAATAGCGTAGTTATTGTTTAAGGGCACATAGCTCAGATGGTTAGAGCGCTGCATTCACATTGCAGAGGTCTCTGGTTCGATTCCAGATGTGCCCACCAAAATAAACCTTATAGATGGTTTTTTTGTTTTTTATTTATAAAATATCAGATTCCACTGTAGTGGAATGCGCGGAGGGATTTTTTAAAGCGTAGAATTGTATATAAATCATGTCTGTTCTATTTTGGTTGTTTTGTAGAGTGGGACAGTTTTAAAGTTAAAAGTTATCAACAGTTTGGAATAGTTGATTGCTTCTAAATAATGCTGTGTGTTATAATTTATACGTAAAATAAAATAATTAATATTTATTACTTTGTTATTATACTTTTATATTATATAAATTAAATATAGTATGAGGCAACATTTTAGAGAAAAAATGATGCGAAAATATCATTTTACCATCACGACCGTATTAATATTAACAATGATTGGTAGTGCTGTTTCAGCGGGTTTTGTTTTGGCTTCAGCAACGTCAAATTTTACCCAAACCATCAATGCGGGCACATTATCGGTTGATATTGTCGATGGGAGCTATGTATCGGTTGGCTCGCCCTCGGTGCCGATGCAATCAGCTAGCTTTAGTTTTTCTTGTCAAACAAGGACAGGAGCATTTGCATCATCAACGCAGCAAATTTATGTCCAAAATCCTGACGCAGCGGATGGTGGTTGGACCGTTTCATTGGCAGCGTCTGACCCAACTAACGTGTGGGATAGCGCTGGTACAGATTTTGATTTCAATGATCCGGGCGGGTCAGGCTGTACTGACGGTGGAGACGCAGATAGTCTTGGCGGGCAAATGACGGTGGATCCGTCGGCAGGTACATTGTCGACCGGAGAGTGTTTGTCGTGTGCGACAACCAACGTCACGCGTGGAGCATCAAACGCGTTTTCTGAGGGGGCAACCGATAGCATTACAATTCTAACTGGAGCCGCAGGCTCAAACGATATTGGTGACTGGCGCCTCACTGGCATTTCGATAAGTCAGACAATACCGGGGGAACAGCCAGCGGCAAGCGATTATGATATTAGTCTGACACTAACAATAGCGAGTAGTTAATCAATCACTGTATATGTCTCATGTGTGTGTACGACCGCGTGTGGTGTGGGGGGTGATAAGTATAGGCGCGATAATGATGTTTTTTTGGCCACAATTTGCTGTGCAAGCAATTGAATATGGGGGGTTTGGAGGTAGGCCGGCAAATCCACGAATTGATAACCCACGTACACAGTCAATTTTTATACATACAGTTACACCAGGAACAGTCGTTGATGATGGCGTACTGGTCGTGAACAATAGTGGAGAGGAAAAGACCGTGCTTGTTTACGCTGCAGACTCGACACCTTCTACTGGAGGTGCCTTTGCTTGCAAACAGTTCAGTGAACCAAAGATTGGTGTTGGGGCGTGGATAGAACTCGCAAAATCCGAAATTACGCTTGCGCCAGGCTCAAATGAGGTTATTCCTTTTACTATCAGTACTCCTGTTAGCGCTGGCGTTGGCGAGCATAATGGTTGTATTCTTATTCAAGAAAAAAAAGAACGCTCAAGTGAAGAGGTGGGTGCTTTACTGTCTGTACGAACTGGACTTCGAGTCGCAATTACTGTGCCCGGCGACATTGTGAGAAGACTTGAAATTGTTGGTTTTTCTCTGTCACCTCAACCAGAAAAGCAAATTATTTTTCTCCATCCACTTGTCAAAAATACTGGAAACGTATCAATTGACGCAAACGTTCGGGTTATCACGAAATATTTTTTTGGTTTAGTCCACGCAGAGCATGGTGGGCAGTACCCGATACTTCGTGGTGAAACATCAGACTGGAATTTTGAGCTAAAAAAGCCGTTTTGGGGCGGGTGGTACCAGTCAAGTTTTATTATAGAGTATGACGAGAGTAGCTTGGCGGTTGTTGGTGTAAACTCTGGCAAGGAGCTTACGACAATAGATGGGCCAACATATTGGTTTTTTAGTATGCCGACTCCGCTTGCCTTTATATTAGAAGTTAGTATTCTATTGATAGTAATAATAGGTTTATTTTTACTAAGGTTATCCTATCGTCAAAAAAAATGGATTAAGGGTGCCTGGGTAGCATACAACATCGAACCTGGTGACGATATCAATCACGTCGCAGAAAAATTTCATGTTGCATGGAAACTTCTAGTATCAGTAAACAAGCTTAAACCACCGTATACTCTTAAGCCAGGGGATACTATCCGTGTTCCGCCGCTAGACTAGCCGTGCAGTCGTTTTTTTCACAAATTTTTATTGTGATTTGAGTGTATCAGCACAACACGTATGTATATTTAAAGTAGGAAAACTCGATTACGTCTGGCACGGATTGTAAACTGCTCGTTAGTGAATGCCCTGTCAGCAGG
>CAZVNO010000024.1:2525-9771 GCA_964628715.1 uncultured Gammaproteobacteria bacterium
TGTGGCAGATCCAGTTCAGGCGGAAACGTTTGTGGACATGTTTGGCGAATTGTTTGGCTTAAGTATAAGCGAACAGCCAGATGAATTTTCTCAACAAAATCAAATTACCCCCCAGTCACTTGGTATGCGGATTGATAAATCATCGTATTTTCAGACTGAAACTATAGTATTCACCGATACTGTTCCAGAAAGTTCGGTTGTTGTGTACTATTTGGACGATCCCAGTACTGTGAATAACCCGGATCCTGATTCTAAGCCAACCAATGTGTTGGCAGCTATGACGGGAATTGATGGTAGTCTTCAGTTCGAAGCAGTGATGATCCAGCCGGGAGAGTATATATTTATTAATACAACTGATTCTGGTCATTGCGGTACTGACTACCTTGTACATTGTCGCCTCAGGGAGGGGTATCAGCGCGAGGTAGCAGTAACTATTTATTAATAATAGTACATATATGAAAGTCATCATTGTTGATTCGAGAAATATATTTTTGTCGATTATTTTACTTATCGCGATTGTTTTTTCAGTAATGACGATTGTGCAGGCAACTACGCCAAATCCCGGTCATTCGATAACCCAAATCGATTTTCCTGTGGTAACGAAGACAGCAGATGCTACGTTGACGGATAGTGAACGGTATGTGCTAGCCGATGCCACGTCAGCAGCATTTACGATAACATTACCAACGGCAGTTCAAACACAACCTTATGCTGTTTTTGTCATAAAAAAAATTGACTCTTCTCTTGCAAATCTGGTGACTATTGATGCTAATAGTACGGAAACGATTGATGGAATGTTGACAATTATTTTGTCGCAGCGTGGCGAATCGGTCACGCTTATTAGTGATGGGTCAAATTGGCGTGCGTTGTGGTCTGGTTCTTATGATTTTTCAACGTATCGATCAAAAGGATCAACATTAGATCAGTGGTATGCCGCTTCATTTGATGGTAGTACCCCACTTACGACCGGTGCGCCAAGCATAAATAATTTACGCGCGGTTCCTGTTATTTTTTCTAAAGTAACTACAATTGATCAGATGGCGATTAATGTAACAACACTTAGTGCTGGTATGGGTAGGATTGGTATTTATCGCGATAATGGCAATAATTATCCAGGCACACTTGTTGTTGAATCAACTTCAGCAACTCAGTTAAATTTATCAACGACAGGTGTAAAGACTGCTACTGATGGTTTGCCGGTGACGCTTCAGCCTGGTCTTTATTGGTTTGTTTATGTATCAAATGTTAGCGCTACAATTCGAGGCTTGCAAATAAATTCACCATCACCAATATTGGGATTTGCCTCTACATTGCCGACCAACGCTCAGTTTGGATGGATAGTTGCTTATAATTATGCAGCGCTGCCAAGTACATTTACAGCTGGTGGTACAGCAATAACAGCAGTTCCGATTCCAGCAATTTATTATAGAACGTCACAGTAGTTGCTCTCTTTGTTTATGAATAGGGCGGTCATTTGTGGTGGTATCACATTAGTATTTATATTCCTCGTGAAGGTGGCTTTCGTACACGCGGGCACTCTTTCGTGCACAGTAAGATCTGGCTCTTGTAACGAGGGTGAAATATCCGTATGGCGTATGTCTGGGACATCAAACGCGCATGCGGAACTCGCAACTCAGTCAAATTACACTAACCTTATCTGTTGTACTGGTGTTACCGGTCTTGACAGAACATGCTCAGGCACAAACGCTACAATCATTAAATTGTCTGGGACATCAAACGCGCATGCGGAGCAAAGCAGTCAGTCACTCTATTCAGAGAATGTCTGTTTGTCTGTGCCAAGTGGTGGCACAATAACCGCAGGTTATCAATCATCTGATTGTACAGGATATGATACAACATTAGGTTCAATATCTGGTGTAACTAATGCGCATGTGGGTGATGGGAGTGCTTATACTACCAAAATTTGCGCTACGGCTACTGGGCCATCTGGTACGCTTACGGTTGATATAGTTGACACAAATGGTGATACTGTGTTAGCCCCAAGCATGCCAATGAACGCAGTATCAGTTTTATTCACATCTCAATCTGCTACTGGAACTTTTGGTGTCGCTGCGCAAAAAATTCGCGTTGATAATTCAACAGGAAATGCACAGTGGTCATTAACATTAGCGGCTGCAGATGGCCCGACGAGTGTGTGGAATAGCGTCTCTGGTAGCTATGATTTTAACGATGCTACCGCAGACGCTATGGATGGTGCTGATACGGATAATAGAGGTGGTCAGATGACGGTGAATGCTACGCCGGGGATATTGGGTGGTACTTGCA
Source organism: uncultured Gammaproteobacteria bacterium (assembly GCA_964628715.1). Taxonomy (GTDB): domain Bacteria; phylum Patescibacteriota; class Patescibacteriia; order Magasanikbacterales; family UBA922; genus JAHFIC01. The sequence continues at coordinate 4,812 of CAZVNO010000024.1, forward strand.
CAGATACTGGTATCACCAAAGGTGCAAGCGCGCAATTTGTTGAAGGCGTGACTGATTCAATAACAATACTTACTGCCGGTGCTTTGGCTGATATAAGTTGTTATTGGGATATGACTGGCGTGTCTGTTTCACAGACAATCCCGAAAGAACAGTCAGCGGCGACTGATTATAATATTGACATGATGTTAACAGTAACCGCAATATAAAAATTTCCATGATATTTTTCAAAAAAGCAAAAATTATACATTTGTCTTTCTCGGTTATTTTGTTGTTGATTATTTTCGCGTTACTATTTGGTAATCCAATAATTTCAACAGCATCAAGTATAGCGAATCTTCGAATAGAAATACTCGCTCAGTGTGGTAATGGCTTGAAAGAGATTGGTGAAGATTGTGATGGGACTGATATTGGCACTACTAGTTGTGTTGGCGAAGGGTATAGTAGTGGATCATTGAGTTGTTATGAAAGCTGTACCATCAATACATCTTTGTGTGTTGCTGCGCCAACTAACAACAATAGTAGTAATTCTGGTGGCGGCGGTGGCGGTGGTGGCGGCGTATCTGTGCCAGTGCGTGTTCCGGCTACCAGTGTTATTCTTTTTGGTAAAGCATACCCAAAAAGTACAGTAACTCTCCTAAAAGATGCCCAGGTAGTGGCTTCGACAGTAGCGGATATGAATGCCAATTTTTCTTTTACATTAGGTGGTTTGGTTGGTGGGCATTATATCTTCAGTGTTTATTCCGAGGATAGTAAAGGTGTCCGCTCATCTTTGTTTACATTTCCGATAGGCATCACGACTGGCGCAACCACGCAAATCGGTGGGATTTTTATTGCACCAACATTAGGAGTCGATAAAACCGAGGTTAGAAAAGGAGACACAATAACAATTTTTGGACAATCTGTTGCTGAAGCAGATGTCACAATCTCGGTTCATTCTAATGAAGAAATTTTTAAAAAAACAGTTGCTGACAAAGATGGCGTTTACCTGTATAATTTTGATACATCCGTACTCGAAAGAGGAGATCATATCACAAAATCAAAATCTGCGTACGATGGTGAGATTAGTTCATTCAGCGCTGCTGTGGGTTTTGTTGTCGGGAACAAAAATAATTTTATTGTTCCAGAACAAGTCGATGTAAAAGGGGATTTGAATAATGATGGAAAAATTAATCTGGTTGATTTTTCCATTTTGGCCTATTGGTACAATCGACCAAACCCACCGAGTGCTATTGATTTGAATCAGGATAACAAAATAAATTTGGTTGATTTTTCAATTATGGCTTATTTTTGGACAGGATAAATATGAGATGGCTTTTATACCCTATAGTATTTATTGCTTTTTTCTTCTTGGCTTTGCCACAGTTTGTGTTTGCAAATAGTATTTTTTTTCAGGTCGATAATGAAATGGTTCGGGTAGGTACGCCAGTTGAAGTGGGAATTTTTTTGGATGCAAGCGAGGAGATTGTTAACGCCATTGAAGGCGCAATTGTGTTACCAAAAAATTTATCGATAACTGCGGATATGATAAAAACAGGTAATTCAATTGTGAGTCTTTGGGTCGAACGACCAAAAAGTACTGATGATAATGCCATTACTTTTTCTGGGATAATCCCAGGAGGCTATAATGGATCGCGTGGGCTTCTTTTTTCGTTTATTGTTGTTCCTCAAACAACTGATACCGAAATAGTGACAGTACAAAATTTACGAGTTCTCAAGCACGATGGTCAGGGTACTTTGATATCGGTAAATGCGTCTCCACTTCGATTAACGGCGCAAATGCCAAAAACTTCAGATCAGCAGCAACTGCCAATCCAAGATTATGAGCCGCCGGAGATTTTTGTACCGATTGTTACGAGCAATCCGTCAATTGCTAATGGAAAAAAAGTGATAATTTTTTTGGCACAGGATAAGCAATCTGGAGTTGTAGGGTATGAGGTTCGTGAAGGTGATCGTCAGTCGGTGCCTGCGGAAAGTCCTTATGTCCTTCAGAATCAGGACATTGATGATGACATTGTGGTTGTGGCTCGAGATGCGGCCGGTAATACCAGATCAGTTGTTATTTTTGCAAATGATGGGCCAATGGTATGGTTGAAAAAATCTATCTTTAAAATCACTTTTACATTATTAGTGACTGGATGTTGTGTCTATGTATTAAGACGGATCATATGGAGACAAAGGTAGTACAATACAGTCGATGTCTAGCCATTATTTTGGTTGTGTTTGGCTTTTTTTTACCCATGAGCGTAAAGGCGGCTTCTTTGTACGTTAGGGCGTCGACCGGGTCATATACTATTGGTGATACTCTGGCTGTAACAGTATATGTATCAAGCGCTGATCAAGCCATGAATGCTGCCTCGGGAGTTTTACAATTTCCTACTGATAAATTGGAGGTTGTATCACTGTCAAAAACAGGATCTATCTTCACTCTCTGGGTCCAAGAACCTGCTTTTTCAAATTCTGCTGGAACAGTAAGTTATGAAGGTATTGTTCTTAATCCTGGTTTTATCGGTTCGGGCGGAAAAGTAATAACAATAAATTTTAAAATAAAATCTGTCGGTATTTCTGACATCAGTTTTATGTCAGGAGCAGTTTTGGCAAATGATGGAAAAGGTGTAAATATTTTATCAGGCATGAGCGGAGTCCATGTTGATCATGAGGGGGGGCAAGCGCCATCGACTTCAGCCAGACCAGATGTACTTGCGCCCTCCGCACGTGTACCGGGTGTGATTAAGATAACTTCACAAACTCATCCAGATTCTGATCAATGGTATAGTATGAGTACAGCGACATTTTCTTGGGATCTTCCGTCTGGAGTAACTTCCGTTCGCCTTCTTGCAGACAAACAAGAAAGTGCCGTGCCAACATTTAGGTATTCTACACCAATAAAAGTAAGAACTCTGAGAGACTTGAGTGACGGAGTTTGGTATTTCTCTGTGCAGACGCAGAATTCTGTTGGCTGGAGTGCGGTTACAAAGTATAAGTTCCAAATAGATACAGAAAAACCAGAACAATTCGAAATAACACCAGTTTCAGAAGGTGACCCTATAGCGCGTAAGGCAAGATTCATGCTTAATGCACAGGATAGTCTTTCTGGAATTGATTATTATTCAATTACAATCGACGGTAGTATTGGAATGCGCTGGAATGATGATGGCGGTCACATATATGGGACACCGGAACTATCACCAGGAAATCATGAATTAATTGTTGCGGCGGTTGACCGGGCGGGTAATGTTGTTACATCATCATTGTCATTTGTTATCGCTTCAACAGCTGATATTAATCTTACTGAACCGCCCCGTATTGTTCTTTATCAAAACAAAAATATAGAAGGAGACGCACTTTTTGTTGTCGGCACTACTAAGTATCCTAATACAGAAGTGCTTGTTTACTTAAAACGTGATATTGATATTCACGAGCAGTATACAGTTATAACCGACGCTAATGGGTACTTTTATTTTATAACAGAAAAAGGTTCTAAGTTGGGCCGGTATGCTGTATGGGCGAAGGTGTTGGACAAGGATGGTTTTTGGAGTGAATCAAGCGATCCGGTTGTATTTGTGGTTAAGCCGGCTAGTGTATTTGCGTTTAGTAGCTTAAGTGCAACAAGCGTGGGAGCTTTAATTGGTATATTTACTCTGGTTTTGCTTTCTTTGGGTTATGGATTTTGGCATTGGCGCCAGCGATATGGGGTGAGTTCCAAAGATTTAAAAAAAGAAATCCATCGTACCCTTCGGATGATTGTGTTTCTGGAAGAAGATATGCGCGAACAGTTAAAAATTATCGAAAAAGTACGCGAAAATCGATTGCTTACAAAAGAAGAGGAGAAAATTATTCGTCGTTTAAAAAAGAATCTTCAAGGTATATCAGACGAAAGAAAAGACGCTGTAGAATAGTTTTGTGCGTAAATTAATTATACTACGAATTAGGTAGTTTAAGTAAGCTATTTTTATTTACAGGGATCAGTTGATTGTGCTATATTAGTTTATACGGTGATTCAAAATTATTTTTATGCCAAAACCACTTCATCCAGATTTACCAACAGGGGAAAGCCTTCATCATTGGAAAGTTGAGGAGTTTTTCCAGTATGCTAGAAATCGTTCTTGGTATATCTTCATGATTTCGTCAGGACTGGTTTTGGTTTTATACGGAATATTAAGCAATAATTTTTTGTTTTCTCTCATTATTATCTTGACGGCGATAATACTTTTTATGCATTCGCGCCAAGAGCCTCAGGCTATTCCTTTTCATATTACCGAACTTGGTGTAGTGATTGGCAATAGATTTTATCACTATGATGAGTTATCCGGCTTCTATGTTGTCTATCAACCGCCTGATGTTAAGGTGCTTTTTTTCCTACCAAAAAGCCCTCTTAGGCCAAGACTCAGTGTCCCGCTTTATGATATCAATCCAGTGGAAGTACGTGAAACTCTATTGGCCTATTTGCCAGAAGATACGGAGCATACCGAAGAGCCAGTGAGTCATATGGTTGCCAGACAATGGCGGTTATTGTAAAAATTCAAATGAAAAGCGGCCGGTATTGACGGCTGCTTTTTTTTTCGTTATACTGCCCACGTTTTCCTATAGGCACTCGTCGTTCAATGGATAGGACACTAGCTTGCGGAGCTAGTAATCTAAGTTCGATTCTTAGCGAGTGCACAAAAAGACCCCTTAAAAGGGTTTTTTGTTTATTTGCGCTCATGATACAATTGCCAGTAGATACAGATCAATTTGAATACAATGAAAAGATGATGATTCCGGCAATCAAGCTGTATGATTAATCTAAATACACCGGTATCACGACTAAATCGGGTTGGGGCAGCTTTGGAAAAGCGGCTCAAAAAACTCGACATTACAACCATCAAAGATCTTCTTTTTTGGTTTCCTTTTCGTTATGAAGATTATCGCCGAATTGTCCCAATTAAAGATTTGGTGGCAGGTGAACAAGTTACTATCCATG
>CAZVNO010000025.1:0-7116 GCA_964628715.1 uncultured Gammaproteobacteria bacterium
ATAAGTATCTTTTAACTGTATAACTCTGCTCTACCCAATAAAACTTTACTTGAAGCATCCGGTTACGCTCATCCTTATTAGCGTAAGTCTTGTTATAAATATTAGTACTTGGGTTTGGCTGTTTTGGCAAATATCGCCAACTGGAAATCCGGTATTTTTGCATTACACGATTCTTTTCGGTGTTGATTCGATTGGTGATTGGTCGCAGATTTTTCGTGTTCCAGAGCTTGGTTTGGCCTTACTTGTTTCAAATGGTTTGATCGGTTGGCTGACATTCCAAAAAGATAAATACTTGTCACATTTTTTTAATGTGATTGGTTTACTCTGTCAGCTTTTTCTCCTTATCGCATCGTTTATATTGGTCGCGCTGAACGTCTAAGTCTTATGTTGAGAACGTCAGAATTGCGAAATCACGAACCTGATTATACACTCCTGGTTTTATTTGGGATTTTGCTGGTATTTGGTTTGGTCATGCTTTCTTCAGCTTCTGCGCCGGTCGGATACGCCAAATTTGGCGATAGTTATTTTTTTATCAAACGTCAGCTCATGTATGGTCTTTTGCCAGGTCTGTTTTTGTTTCTATTTTTTTCAAAATTTGATTATCATCGGTTAACTCGATACGCTTACGCTTCATTTTTGGCCAGTATTGCAATTCTTGTAGTACTTTTTATACCTGGAATTGGCTCAACTTTGGGGACAGGCGCACGCAGTTGGATTGCTCTTGGTTCGTTTACTCTGCAGCCGGCCGAAATTGTAAAATTTTTATTGATAATATTTTTGTCAGGCTACTTGGCAAAAAAAAGTGATACACTTCGTTCTTTTGATCAAGGTTTTTTACCCAGTCTTTCTTTGGGCATGATCCCAATTATGTTGGTTTTAATTCAGCCTGATATGGGGACAGCTACAATTTTGTTTGCGATTTTATTTGGAATGTTTTTTGTCGCCGGCGCGCGTTTTACTCATTTGCTTGGCTTGCTCTCAATTGGTTTGGTTGGTTTTGCGCTTCTCGTCGCCATAGCGCCTTACCGAGTTGCTCGTCTGACAACTTTTCTTCATCCAGAATTGGATCCGCAGGGGATTGGGTACCAAATCAATCAAGCTTTTTTGGCAATTGGTTCTGGCGGAATATTTGGTGCTGGGCTAGGGCATTCACAGCAGAAGTTCCAATATTTACCAGAAGTAAACGCCGATAGTATTTTTGCGGTTATTAGCGAAGAGATGGGGTTTGTTGTCACAAGCGGGCTTATAATTCTTTTGGTTTTTATTGCCATGCGAACCCTCAGGCTGGCGAAGGGTGCGCCTGATATAGAATGTCGATTAATTTTGACTGGGTGCATAGTCTGGTTTATGGTGCAATCATTTTTCAACATTGGCGCTATGGTTGGACTCTTGCCGCTGACTGGTGTACCATTGCCATTTGTTAGCCATGGCGGCACCGCGCTTATGATGGCGCTCGGTGCCCTTGGAGTTATGTCTAATGTGAGTAAATATGTCGGAGAGAGAGCGTAGTATCGGGCGCGAACGTAGTAAGGGTGAAAAGCGTTTTATTCATCGTCATGGGGTTGAAATTGATGATGCTTTTTTGAATTCTGAGCAAATTCCGTATGAATCTATTAAGGAATTTGTTGGCTCTTTGTTGTATGAAATTGGTCTTCAAACCGAAGATCAGGAACAAAAAATATTACTTATTTTGGATGTTTTAAATCCGAAAAATTTTTTTCAAGTTTTTGATGGACAGATTGAGGCTGCTCTTGAAGATACCAAAGATTTGAGTGAAGAAGACAAATTATTTTTTAAGAATGTATTTTTGTTTTTACGACAAAATGAGTTGGATCTGGATATGGAAGAAATTGTTGCAGACAGACACCCTGAACCTGCTCTAGACATAAAAAATGAAGCAGTTGGTGAAATCGCTTCGGTTGTTTCTAAAACAGCTTTGCAATATGTAGGCAGTGCAAAAGAAAACGTACCTTCAGTGATTGATTTTGTTTCAATGATAGAATCAACTATAGCTTCAATTCGTGAGGCGGTTGTTCAAGAGCTTGGCAATCATCTTGAACCAGATCAATATGTGCTTTTAAAAAAAGAAATTAGCGCTCCATACGAAGTCAATCCACTTGCCTCTCGAATTGTCACGACTCATAATCCAAGAACAAAACAGAATTCAGTATTCCGCAATACATATCATATTGTGTCTCCAGAAAAATTGGCAGCACGACAAGAAGTTTTTCGTGCCGGCTGTGCAAAACTTATGGAGGCGGGAGAACACCCGAATATTTTGCCGATTTTTGGTTTTGATTCCCAAAAACTTGAGATTCACGTTCCGGAAAGAAAATTGCTTACCCTTAGAGAGATATATGATAAGTTACCAAGATTGAGTTCTGTGGAAGAAAGACGCAAGGTGGTTGTGGATTTACTCCGCCTTCTTTGCGACGGCGCGTCTGGGGCTGAATTTTTGGCAAAGAACGGTCTTGTCCTGGAAGATTTGAAATTGGAAAATATTGCGAAAGATTTGGATCGAGACATTGGTGTTTTGTTTGATCTTGATTTTATTGTGGAAATTGGCAAAAGAAGAAAAATTTATCCAGTCGTTAGCAAAAGTTATTGCCCTCCAGAATGGACTGAAATTTCTGGTTCTGTAATTGTACCATCTGAAAAAGAAATGGTGTATGAATTAGGAGTCGCTTTGAAAAATATTTTATTATCACCGCGTATCGAACTGGCATTTTCAGAACTGGGCCCGTTAACCGGTCTTGTGTCTGGTATGGTTAAAAAAAATCCGGAAAAAAGATTAAAGATTAGTGACTCTGTGCATGAACTTAAAAGTATTATTAGTTCTTTTCCAGAAAATTATAATGTATGAAAATCCTTTTTTCCGGCGGCGGGACGCTTGGTCCGGTCACTCCGCTCCTCGCAATTCACGAAATAATAAAACGCGAACGACCTGAAATTGAATATGTTTGGGTAGGGACAAAACTCGGACCAGAGCGTCAGCTTATAGAGCCTCTTGGGATTCGTTTTATCACGATATCATCCGGTAAGTTTCGTCGTTATTTGTCTCCGTGGAACCTGACTGACATGGCTCGGATTGTAATTGGTTTTTTCCAATCTCTTGTTTTGTTGTGGCGTGAAAATCCAAAGCTTTGCGTATCTGCCGGGGGCTATATTTCTGTCCCTCTTCACGCGGCCGCTTGGCTCCTGGGCATTCCGACATGGGTGCATGAACAAGATATGGAAGTTGGCCTTGCTATTAGACTTATGGCGCCTATGGCGCGGATTGTCACAGTGGCAATCGAGGATAATACCAGTAAATTTTCCAAAAATAAGACTAGATGGCTCGGTAATCCGGTAAGGCAAAATGTACTCCGGGGTTCAAAAGCAAAAGCGATTACTGATTTTAGACTTGATCAGAATTTGCCTACAGTATTCGCGCTTGGTGGCGGTACCGGCTCTCTGCGTATAAATCAGATGATTGCCGAGGCGGTTCAGCATCTTTCTGGCAGCTGTAATATTATTCATTTGATCGGCAAAGAAAGACAATCTGATTTGGTTGACCGCGCGATTGATTTGTTTCCGCAGTATCGTGTTTACAAATTTTTTTCCGAAGAAATGAAGCATGCGTATGCGGCCGCTGATATTGTCGTGGCTCGAGGCGGGTTTGGTACTCTAACCGAACTTGGCGCTTTGTCCAAAGCAGCCATTTTGGTTCCAAAAGGCGGGCATCAAGAGGCAAATGTGGATTTTTTGGTGAAGAAAAGTGCAGCTCTTGTCCTAAACGACCAAACCGGCACAGGCTACCAGCTGGCGCAAATGATTAGAACTTTACTTTATGACGAAAGTCTTCGCAAACAGCTTGGAAGCTCAATTCACGCCACTTTGCCTATGGCTAGTGAGACTGCAATTCTTGATATCGTAACTATTCTGTCGGAGTAGCATCAGTATTCATGAGAATATTCATTGCTTGATGGCCTTTGTCAAAAAAGTTTTTTTGAAATTCACTCAGAAAATCATTCATGACTTTTTTGGTGTTTGGATCTTTGATTCTTTCTGTTAGAGCGTAGATGTGATCACGGACAAATACCGGACGATAGGAGCGGGTTTCTTCTGAGGTATTGTGAATATAGTTTGTGTGTTCAAGAAAAAATTGATGATCCATTTGGTCAAGGATTTTTACAACCACTGCTTCGTCTGTCTTGCCATACTCCATCTCTTGCCACAATAATTCCATGTCCTGCTTTGTTTTTGGCCCAAGAAAATCAGATAAAAGCTGGATGGCTCTTTCACCGATTTTGTCTTTGTGTTCCCGAAGGTCGGGATATTTTCGGTTCAACGGACCGGCAATATCGCCGCCAAAAAGCTCAGAAAGATCGTGAACCATGAGCATGAGAATAACTTTTCTTTGGTTTATTTTGCCGCCATTGTTTTTTATTTCTTCACTCACGAGCCAGCCCATAAGGGAACAGGTGTAGTGGTGATCGGCCAGGCTCGGGATATCATTTCGGCGGAGTCCGGCCGGTAGATAACCGGTAAGAAGTTGCTCCTTTGAGAGTTGGAGAATCGAAAATAGCTTTACAAGCGAATTAAAATTTGTCGGCATAAAAACAAATCAGGTCAGACAGGCATCTGCATTTTTGCACAAAGATATTTCTGGGTCAAGCTTGCTTTGGTTTTTTTCTGGTGTAGATGTTGACAGCGATTAATGTTGTTATTGGCACCGCGATGACTAAGGTCGCACTGCCAACAAGTGTTCGGATAATTTCTTCTGCCAAGAAGCTGCCATTTATGATTACCCAGAGGGGCAGATTTTTTTGGGTAGTGAAGAAAATAAGCAGGGGAAAGGCGGCGCCAACATACGCGAGAACAAGAGTATTAATAAGCGACGCAATATGTTCGCGTCCAACCGACATGCCGCTTGCGTAAAGTTCTTTTTTTGAAAGGTTTGGGTTGGCTTTGTAGACTTCATCGACAGTCGCGGATTGTCCGGTGGTAACATCATCTAAGACACCAAGGACACCGAGGATTATTGCGCCAAGCAGAAGCTGACGCAGATCAAAAACAGTGTTGTCAAATTGCAAATACATCGCTTCTTCGGCGCCGCTTCCATTTAGATTTGCCAAAAAAACAAAAAGAAAGTCCAATCCAACCGCGATTGCCAGAGAAACCAGACTGCTGATTAGCGCGACAGTAGTGCGCTTGTTTATGCCGTGTGACAAATAGAGTGATGTGATGAGGATGGCAAACGCGCCCAAGAGACTTGTCCAAAATGGGCTACCGCCGGCCGCGATCCGGGGAATAACACCATAAAAAATTACCACTACTGTCAGAAACAATCCAATAATTGAGGTAAGCCCGCGCTTCCTGCCAAAAAAGATTGCTAGAGCGAGAAAAATTGCGGTTGCGGTAATTAGGCCTGTTCGGCGGTCTTTATCAATAATATAATAAAGTGGTTCTCCATCTGGCTTCATTGTTTTGGTTATTACAACAATATCACCGGTAGAGACTCTTTGATTTTCTTCAATTTGAAATAAACCGCCATGGTCAATCGTAATTTTTGTATCTTTCAGGACGCCGTTTAAAATCGTCAGAGACAATTCTTGGTAGTCTTGGATACTTCCATCAATTTCTTTTTGCCCTTCTTCGAGAATGGCGTTTACTTTGGCGCGGAAATACTCGTCTGGTACTGGCGGTTGGTTTGGTTGGCTATTTGCAATAACAAGGCTCGGTAGGCAAATTGTAATCGCAAAAATAGCTAGAATAATAAATTTTTTCATAGTTTATATAGTATTTTAACAGTATGCCACATGTGGCTGGATTAGTTATCCACAGGGGTATATATTGCAAATACAACTGGGTTGCATTATAATACTTTTGTTCGTAAAACCAGTTCTTCTCGGTTATTACGTACGAAATTCACTATCCGTCCCGCACTGCATTTGGCATGCGGGGCGGATCGACCTATTATTTATTTTTTATGAAAAACAAGTTATTTATAGTGTTTTTGGCAGTTTTGTTTATTTTTATTGTTGTAACAAGATTTTCTTTTTTTTCTAAAATTAAAAATACAGCTCAGTCAAAAACCACAATAACAACATCATTTTATCCATTATATTTCTTTACTCAAAAAATTGTCGGCGATACTGCGGACGTGATAAATATCACGCCATCTGCGGCTGAGCCTCACGATTATGAGCCGACTGCCCAAGATATCGCTCGAATGCATGACAGCGACATTTTGGTTTTGAATGGCGGAAAGTTTGAGCCATGGGGCGAAGATATTGTCGCCAATTTATCGGGGAGCGACACTGAAGTTGTATTTGTCAGCGACAAATTAATGAGCAACAAATTTGTGGATGAGAGTGGTGATACGATTCCTGACCCACATGTTTGGCTTGATCCGGTTTTGGCAAAAGAGCAGGTAAAAATTATTTCCGAAGCGCTAAAGACCAAAGATCCTGCCAATGCAGATCTCTATACAAAAAATACAGATGAACTTTTGTTGTCACTTGATCAAATTGATCAGGCGTATCATAATGGATTTAACAATTGTAAGCAGAAAACATTTGTTACTTCTCATTCAGCTTTTGGTTATCTTGCCAGCCGGTATGGTATAACGCAACTGTCTATCTCTGGTCTTTCGCCTGATTCCGAACCGTCGCCAAAAAATTTAAGTGATGTCACGGCGTTTGTAAAAAAACATCGCATCCCGGTAATTTTCTTTGAAAATTTGGTTAGTCCGAAACTTTCTGAAACCATTGCCAAAGAAGTTGGCGTAAAAACACTAGTTCTAAATCCGATCGAGGGCCTGACAAAAGAAGAAATTTCTCAAGGCAAAAATTATTTTACAGAAATGAATTCAAATTTAAATAATTTAAAAATCGCTCTCCAATGTCAGTAAATAATGAAACAATTATAGAAGTTAGCGATGTCTCGTTTCGCTTTGAGGCTCAGCCTGTACTAGAGCATATTTCTTTTTCGATTCATCGAGGTGATTATGTCGGGATTGTCGGGCCAAATGGCGGCGGCAAGACCACATTACTTCGCATCATGCTTGGGCTTTTGAAGCCGGACACGGGCCAGGTTAAATTTTTTGGGACAGATGTCAGCCGCTACCGTGAA
>CAZVNO010000025.1:7126-9322 GCA_964628715.1 uncultured Gammaproteobacteria bacterium
GGGTATGTACCCCAAAAAGCCATTCAATTTGATACGCAATTTCCCGTAACCGTCAGAGAAGTTGTTGCTATGGGTCGAGTCTCCATGAGGGGGATTGGCCACAGACTAAATAAAACCGATGAGGAAAGAATTGATGAGGTCTTGGGTCAGGTAGACATGCTTGAGTTCAAGGATCGGCGTGTGGGTGAACTCTCGAGCGGTCAGCAGCAGCGAGTTTTTATTGCTCGAGCGCTGGCGTCTGAACCGGAAATACTTTTTCTCGATGAACCGACTGTTGGAGTTGATGTCAAAACTCAAGAACAGTTTTATTTGCTTTTGAAACGTTTGAATGAAACTTTTGGCATTACCCTTATTTTGGTGTCTCACGACATTGATATTTTGGCGAGTCAGGCAAATGAAATGACATTTATCAATGGCAGACTCGTGTTCCATGGCCCGCCGCATGAATTCAATGATACGGCCTATTTGTCAGAATTGTACGGTAAGCAGATTAAATATCTGGCGCACGATCACTAATTTTATGTTCGATATTTTTCAGTACTCATTTATCATTCGAGCGCTTGAAGCTGGAACACTAGTTGCGGTTATTGCGCCCCTTATTGGTATTTTCTTGGTTTTGCGGCGATATTCTCTTATGGCCGACACATTATCCCATGTCTCGCTTGCTGGTATCGCGATTGGCCTCCTAATCGGCGTCAACCCGCTTTTGACGGCAATTGTGGCATCTGTGGCCTCGGCAATATCTATGGAGCGTCTAAGGGCAACCAAGCGTGTTTACGGGGACACGGCATTGTCGTTGTTTTTGTCCGGAAGCCTGGCTTTTGCCTTGGTTTTGCTTGGGCTTGCTCACGGATTCAATGTGAATCTTTTTGGCTATTTGTTTGGCAGTATTTTGACTGTGAAGGAATCTGATGTCATGATTATCGGAGTTTTGGGCGTCTCTGTGATGGCGCTCCTTATCACATTGTACAAAGAATTGATTTTTATCGCCTTTGACGAAGGAGCCGCTCGGGTCAGCGGGCTCAAGGTGAATACTATCAATATTATTTTTATCACTATCGCGGCGATTGCGATTGCTCTTGCCATTCCGATTGTTGGTATTCTTTTGGTGTCGGCCCTTATGGTCGTACCGGTTGTGGCTGCCCTTCAGTTCAAAAAAGGATTTACATGGACTTTGATTTGCGCTGAAATTATCTCTGTCTTATCTACGATTACCGGAATTATCGCGTCTTTTTATTTGAATCTTCCGGCTGGTGGGACGATCGTTCTCCTCATGTTATTTGTATTTTTGTGCATTGTGCTTTTTAGCGGCAAGGGGAGACTGATCGGGGAGAGATAATCTATGGACCATTGGATTTTGGAACAATTGAAAGCAAAAGGTTACAAAAATACTGATATTAGGGCTAGAGTCTCTGCCTTTATCGAAGAACATGAAGGAATTTTTTCCGCGCATCAAATCGTGACCAAGTTTCAAGACATGGATAAGGTTTCCATTTATCGCACCATCGAGCTTTTGGCAGAGCTTGATCTCATTCATCCGATTACTTCAATTGAAGGCGTGCAGTATTATGAAATGCACGGCAACACTCACCATCATCATATAATTTGTACACGCTGTCACCGGTCGGCTTGCGTTCATTGCGACGTGCCAAAAGTTTCTGTTCCCGGTTTTAGCGATCCGCATCATACCTTTTTGCTCACCGGTATTTGTGATCAGTGTAGGTGATTTTATTTTTCTTCCAGTTTTCTCAAACGTCTAATAACCGAATCCTGGTATAGCCTAAAGGCTTTTCGTTTTTCTTTTGGATAAATATAAGGCGTGCCAAGAAGTTCAGAGCATTTTTTGCATTTTAGCGCAGGGACATCTTTTATGTTTAGATCCTGTAGTCCGGCCATGTCATCGGGCGCAAATATTCTATCCAAGTATAATCGGCGCAAATTGCCAGGGCCATCTTTCTGATAGACCACGACAATGTTTTCACATTTGCGGCAACAAACATTCAGCAATCTCGAATGACCGCCTCGAGCAGACTTGTATTTATCTTTTTTGAACGAAAAGTTTATTTTTTTCATTTTAGTTAGAGTTTATTTTTGAAAATGGATATAGCACGATTTTATCGCAACTTTTTTTAATATATGAAGTCATGAGTATACAGGATATTGTGAAATAGTAACTAAATTAAATTTATTACAATG
>CAZVNO010000026.1:0-2395 GCA_964628715.1 uncultured Gammaproteobacteria bacterium
GACCAATTCACCACACGATAGCCACGATAAATAAGACCATCATCGTACATCATTTTGAACATGGTACGCACAGCCAAATTGCGCTCGGCATCAAGTGTAAAAGCTTCACGCGACCAATCAAGCGACGCACCCATTTTCTTGGCCTGATTCACAATCGTGTCATGAGATTCCTGCGCAAACTGATTGACTCGTGCCAAAAATTTGTCCCGACCCAATTCTTCTTTTGGCCGAATCATGCCTTCTTCCTTTATGAGTTTTGCTTCTACTTTTGATTCTGTGGCAACAGCCGCATGATCCGTCCCTGGCACCCAAAGTGTCCGATCCCCTTTCATCCGGTGATACCGTGTCATGACATCTTGGATCGCGAGCATGACCGCATGCCCCATATGCAAAGTCCCTGTCACATTTGGTGGGGGTAGTACCATTGAAAATGCTTTTGCATTCTTTTTTGTTGCTTTCTTTTTTAGACAAACATCTGGATTAAAAAACCCACTTGTTTCCCAAAGTTTATAGATACCATCTTCGTATTGTTTGGGCTCGTAGGCCTTTGGCAATTCTTTCATAAAAAGTCGCTAGTCTATACATAGTACTAAAAAAGACCGCAAAAGGCAACTTTTTGGCTCATGCCAGCGAAATTTCTATCCCCAAACCACTTGATTTGGCTGGGTTGACAAAAATTCTAGATGATGATAATATCTACTATTCTCTTTGAGAAAATAGGGGGGAGACGTTTGCAGAGCGCTTCTGTCGGCAATCCTAATAGGAGCCTGGGCTCCGTACGACTGCCCAGACAGCCTGGCCAAGTACGGTGCTTGGCTCTGTACCGGCCTATTCGTACTCATGGTATGGAGGCCAGAAGGGAATGAAAATATACCGGAATCGGATTTCACCAGAAAAAAATTCGAAGACGGGCCAAGACGCAGGAGGAAAAATACAAAAGTAAGTTTATAAAAGGGGGGCGATCAAAGGAGGATCGCCATTGAGTCTGGTTCATTAGAAGCAGACTCATAGTGATATGGCATTGAACGAAATCAGTCAAATAAAAACATTACTCTCAGAAAAGCGACATATACTTATTGCCTGTCCGCAAGTGTCCGATGGCGACACAATCGGGAGCGCACTAGCACTCGCCCTCTGGCTTAAAAAACACGATAAAATCGTGGATATTGTTATCGACAGCTTTCAGCTACCTAGTGTATACAAATTTTTGCAGGGGTCTAATCTTATAAAAAGCCAACTTCCACCTCTCCAAAAATTTGTCCTCACGGTTGATGTGCATGATACTGGGATGGAAGCGCTAACTTACGATATCCAAAATGAAAAAGTTAGAATTTTCATAACACCAAAGCAAGGCGCAATCGGCCGCGACAAAGTCCGCACCGCTCAATCTGACTTTCTTTATGATTTGATTTTTACTGTCAGTGCAACTGATTTGGAAGCGCTTGGTTCAGTGTACACAAACAACACTGAACTTTTTTTTAGATCGCCAGTAATAAATATCGATCACCATGTTGAAAATGAAAGATTCGGACAAGTAAATTTCTTGGATATTACTGCCACCACTACGGCAGAAGTTGCCTACTCTCTTATATCAGCGCTTGGTCACGAATATATCGATACCGATACTGCTACAGCGCTTTTGGCCGGCATTATCGCAAAAACTCGCAGCTTCAAAAGTGACACAACCCGACCACGTCTCTTGACTTTGGCTTCAACTTTGATTGAACTCGGTGCCAATCGCGACGCAATTGTGACCCAACTTTTCCGCACCCGCACGGTAGCGACACTAAAACTTTGGGGGCAAACATTAAACCACCTTCAGGAAGACAAAGCGCTTGGATTGGTCTGGAGTTCGCTTACCCGAGAAGATTTTATCCGCTCTGGCGCGGCTGAAAATGATTTGTCTGACGTAATCGACGAACTTATTTCCAACGCCAGAACCGCCAAAATAATTTTACTCTTCCACGAACATGTTGATAAAAACGGCATGATACATGTAATCGCCAAGGGTAACAATGGCATAAACATAAAGGAACTTTTTGCTGCCTACAGACCTCAGGGCGAAAAAAACGTGATATCTTTTACAGTTGATAAAAAATCACTGACAGAAGCAGAGAGTGAAATTGTGGATTTTGTCCAAAAAATTAAATTATAAAATCAAATCAGCGCCCGGCCGCTCATCTCTTCTGGCTGAGGTATTTCCAAAATTTTTAAAACTGTCGGAGCGACATCTGCCAAAACTCCTACCGGCGGTATCAAACTCAAATCACCTTCTGGCGGATCGCCGGCTGGTCCGGCGGTGCCCCTAAGCTCATTGCTAATAATGAAAAAAGGGACTGGATTTGTACTATGCTCTTTGTCGCTAGAGCCAGTATGAACATTGAGCATTTCTTCG
>CAZVNO010000026.1:2405-8827 GCA_964628715.1 uncultured Gammaproteobacteria bacterium
GGCATTACCATGATCAGCGGTAATAAGCATGACGCCATTCTTTGCCAAAGCATGATCTGCGATCTCGCCCAGGCACTGGTCCACAACGTGACAAGCTTCAATGGTTGGTTGTAATTTACCGGTATGACCCACCATGTCCGCATTGGCAAAATTAATAATAATGACATCATACAAATCCGCTTCGATAACTCTTACAACCTCTTTTGCGATCTCACGGGCTGACATCTCTGGTGCTTGGTCATAAGAAGATACCGGCGGGGAAGGTATGATTTGCCTTTCTTCGTTTGGAAATTGTGCCTCGATTGTCCCGTTCAAAAAGAAAGAGACGTGAGCGTATTTTTCAGTTTCTGCAATATGAAATTGTTTTAATCCTGCCCCAGAAATTACTTCAGCTAAACTGTTGTGAATGACAATTGGCGAAAAAGCGACAGTAACCGGAATTTCTTTTTCATATTCTGTCATGGTAACAAAAAACAAATCTTTTATATATTCACGCTCAAATTTGGCAAAACTCGGCAAAACAAAAGCCTCAGTAAGTTCGCGCGCCCGATCCGGACGAAAATTAAAAAAAATTACAGCATCACCAGGTGAAACAACTGCGGTTGGCTTACCATTTCGACCAATAACAGTCGGGACAAACTCCTCGTCAAAAACCTCTTTGGCATACGACATCTCAACCGCAGCCGCCGAATCAGGGACAATTTGTTCCATACTTTTTCCTTCTGCAATAGCACGATACGCGGCTTCAATACGATCCCAACGATTATCCCGATCCATCGCATAATAACGGCCAGACAAACTGGCAATTTCTCCGCATTTTAACTCTCGAATTTTTTGTTGCAATCGTCTGATAAAATCTATTCCACTATCTTTTCTAGTGTCTCGCCCATCCAAAATCGCATGAATGTAAACTTGTTTAACACGCTTTGACTTTGCCAACTGGAGCAGAGCAAACAAATGATCTTCGCTAGCATGGACATTGCCCGGACTATCAAGACCGATAAGATGAAGGGCTGATTTATTTTTTTTCGTATGTTCAATTGCCTGTAAAAAAGCTGGCATTGAAAAAAAAGATTGATCTTCAATCGCGCTATTTATTCTTGGTAATGTCTGGTAGTAAACACGGCCAGCGCCAATATTCAAATGGCCAACTTCAGAATTACCCATCTCGCCAAATGACAAGCCGACCTCATTGCTAGAAGCATACAGAGTCATTGCTGGATATTCGCGAACAAAACGATCAATATTTGGCGTCTCCGCAAGACGAATAGCATTACCATCGCTCTTTGGAGCTATACCCCATCCATCCAATATAGCCAGAACTAGTGGTTTAGGTCTCATACAAAAAATTACCAAACTAAAATAATGCTTTACCAGTCATTTCTTTTGGTTGTTTAATGGACATTATTTTTAAAAGAGTTGGCGCGACATCCCGAAGTGAACCATTCCTTAAAACAATACCATGATCTCCACCAACCCAAATAAATGGGACTGGATTCACACTGTGCTCTGTATCCATCTCTCCGGTCTCCCGATTTATCATTTCTTCTGCGTTGCCATGATCAGCCGTTATCACAACTGACCCTTTCTTTGAAAGGACAACGTCGATAATACTTTTTACTGCCTCGTCAACCACACGGACAGCCGTACAAGTCGCTGCAAGATTACCAGTATGGCCCACCATGTCTGCATTTGGAAAATTAATACAAATAAAATTGTACTTATCAGATTTTAAATAACCGATAACACGGTCAACAATCTCATGTGCACACATTTCTGGTTTATCGGCATATGAATATTGTTTCTCTGATTTTATGAGTTCACGATCCTCGCCATTAATTGGCTCTGGATAGCCGCCATTCAAAAAGAAAGTAACATGAGCATACTTTTCGGTTTCGGAAATATATAATTGACGACGTGACTCGCCAATCGCCTTGGCCATCGCGTTACCGATATCCGGACTAGGAAACGCGGTAAATATACCTGGCAAATCAGGACCAAAATCAGTCATTGCGACAAAACGCGAATCAGAAAAAACTTTTTTTCTTTTAAATGATCCGATATTTCTAGTTTCAAAATCAGACTGAACAAATACTTTGGTAATTTGTCTGGCACGATCGCTCCTGGCATTAAAGAAAAAAATTACATCATGGTTTTCAATGGTTGCTACCGGTTTTTCATTTTCAAAAATAACAGTTGGGGAAATATATTCATCAGTTTCATTTCGGTTATACCCTTGTTCTATGGCCGCCTCCGCACTCTCTGCCTTGTAGCCCTCCGACAAAACCATCGCGTTGTATGCCGACTCGGTACGCTCCCAAATTTTATTTCTATCCATAGCGTAAAAACGCCCCATAACAGTTGCTATTTTCTCTTGGCCCACCATTTGAGTACGTAATTCACGCAAATAACTCATCGCTGAATGCGGCGATGAATCTCTTCCATCGGTAAATAAATGCAAAAAAACTTTTTCCTGCCCTTCCCGTCGCAGATATTCAAGTAATGCGTATAGATGTTCGGGGATAGCATGGGCGCTTTCGTTGTCAGTTAGAAGACCCATAACATGAACAGCACTTTTATACTTCTTTGCATGAAATACCGCTTGATGAAAAGCTTCATTTTTGAAAAATGTTCCATCCTTGATAGTGTGAGAAATCCGAACAATATCCTGCTCAACCAACCGACCGGCGCCAATGTTGAAATGACCTGCTTCGGAATTGCCTTCTTGAAGAGGAAACAAACCGACATCTTTGCCATGGGCAACAAGTTCAGTCGATGGATATTTATCCATGTAGCCAAAAATATTAGGCGCAGTAGCCTGAGTAATCGCATTCCCCTGATTTTTCTCTGGCGCCAAGCCAAAACCGTCAAGAATCACCAAAACAACAGGAGCCGCATTTTCTTCTCTTGGTTGAGTATTTTTCTTGCTCATATTGCCTAGAGTATACCGAAGGAGAGAAAGAAAAACAATATTTTACTCTTTATCTATTTTAATAATATCAGCCTCGCCAACCTCTTCTACAGGATCTTCTATGTCGTCAAGATCAATATCAACTGAAGCAATCCGCCCGGTTGCCAATTCTGCTTTTAAACGAGCAATGCGCTTTGTCAGTTCTTCAAAAGCGAGGCTTCTTGGGTCTACACCAATACCCAAAAGACGATCACGTTCTGTCTCCATTATTTTAATTTTATCTCGTAGCCGCTCCCGTTCACTTTGTTTCTCTTTACTTGACAACGGTGGCGGTGTCTCAGGGCTAAATGATCGATTTGTTTCTTGCATATAATTAAAATTATGATCTTGTTTCCAACTCAATTTCCATAAGTCGATTGTATTTCTCTACCCTCTCGGAACGAGACAGCGACCCTGCCTTTATAAACTCGGCATTAACCGCAACCGACAAATCAGAGATAAAAGTATCGGCGGTTTCTCCGGAACGGTGTGAGATTGCAATGGCATAATGGTGTTTCCTGGCAAGTTCAATGGCTGCGATTGTTTCTGTCAAAGTGCCGATTTGATTTAACTTAATAAGAACGGTATTACCAACACCTTGAGCAATCCCCTGGCCAATCCGTTCAACATTCGTCACAAAGACATCATCACCGACAACGCGAATATGTTTGCCAAATTTTTTGGTAAATTTTGTCCACGCTTCCCAATCGTCCTCTGCCAATGGGTCTTCGATTGAAATAAGCGGGTATTTTTTTATCCATCTCTCCAAAACACTCATAATTTTGTCTGGAGTTGAAGCTTGCTTTTGACTCAAAAAATAATACTTACCGGCATGATAAAATTCTGAAGCAGCCATATCCATACCCAAATAAACATTCTTCCCAGGCACCAAATCAGATGCTTTAATTGCCGCAACCAAAAGTTGGAGTGCCTGCTCGTTGTTGGTTAACTGCGGGGCAAATCCCCCCTCATCACCCACACCGGTAGTGTAGCCTTTTTCACGTAAAATTGCTCCCAAAGAATGAAAAATTTGTGAGCCCATTCGCACTCGTTCGGAAAATTCCTTATGCACAGGCAGAAGCATAAACTCCTGAACGGTAAGACCATTATCCGCATGTCGCCCGCCATTAATCACATTCATCATTGGCACAGGCAAGCGATAGCCTTTTTCTTTTATACCATAACATTCTCGAATATACTCATAAAGCGGCTTATTCAAAGACGCGGCAGCAGCTCGACATACCGCCAAAGAGACGGATAGTATCGCATTTGCGCCTAGCTTTTTTTTATTGCTCGTCCCATCAGCAGCAATCATCCAGGCATCGATATTTTTCTGCTCACGAGCGTCTTTACCAACAAGACCAGAGGCAATAATGGTATTCACATGCTTCACTGCCTTTAGAACACCCTTACCGCCATATCGCTTTCTAGCGCCATCGCGAAGTTCTATAGCCTCATGACTCCCAGTTGAAGCGCCGGACGGTACCGCAGCAATACCGACAATTCCATTTTCCAAAAAGACTTTTGCTTCAACTGTTGGATTGCCGCGAGAATCAAGAATCTCCCGAGCAGTAATTGAACGAATAATATTTGCCATATAACAATAATCAAAGATTAAACATAGTTTAACATAGGCATTCCAAAACGCAAGCAAAAAAACGCCCGAAGGCGTTTTTTTGAAAATATCTTTAAAAAACTATGTTATCTTATCTCGTATGTCATGTTTACATGCATGATCACGTCATTGCTTCCAGCCTCAATTGAAGGTGAATTCGATGATTTTTCTGCCATCAAAATAGGCCCACCTGCATCCATTGGAATAGAAGACCCTGGCTCATATTCATTATACGAAACAATCGAAACTAATCGTACATTCAAAGATTGCGCCAACTGCACAGCCTTCGCCTTTGCCTTGCGAAGCGCCAAATCGCGAGCTTTTGCTCGATAAGCATCCATATCGTCAATTCTAAACTGAACACCACCGACAGAATTCAAACCAAGTGCGCCAGCCTGAGCAATTACATCACCAACTTTTGTAAGATCGTAAACTTTTATAGTAACCGTCTGATCAACCCCAAATCCATCCGGAACCTCTCCGGTTCTTTCAACGTATTTTGTTTTTGGATAAACATTATATGATGATGTTTGGATATGAGCTTTAGCAACCCCGAGACTCTGGAGATTCTTAATAAGTGCGTTCATTACCTCTGTATTTTGAGATTGTGCTTCTGCGACTGTAGCACCTTTACTCTGTGTGCCCATCGAAACAACTGCTACATCTGGCGCTGCTTGGATCTTACCCTCGCCCTCAACCACAAGCGTTCGTTCTGCTTTGTCAGACTGGCCAATAAACTCGTACGACTGTAAATTGTTTCGAATCATGGTTGCGACCAAAACAATTGCGTAAGCCACCAATATACCAACTAAGGTAAATACAATTCTTTTTCCAAAAGAATGTTCCATACTAATAGCGCTTTGTTTTACTCGCGCGCTCGCACGAGAATTTTCGACAGGCATATAGTTTAATAAAATGAAAAGATGTATATAGTATACTCATTTATTTACAAATAATCAAACCCTAATAAAAAAATCCCTAAATTATAAATCCTAATTTCAAAATAAACTTAAGTACCTAATCTAAAAATTTATTATTTAGATTTTCGCTTAAGCGCTTCGATACCCGGAAGTTTTTCACCTGCCAAAAACTCAAGCATTGCTCCCCCACCAGTCGATACCAAATCAACATCATCCGTCATTCCAACCATCTCCATTGATTGGACTGTTTCTCCACCGCCAATCACACCAAAGGCTTTTCCTTTTGATCTGGTTGCCAATAAACGAGCAACCGAAAGAGTGCCGAAGTCAAATGGTTTCTGCTCAAACCAACCCATCGCACCGTTCCAAACCAATGTCTTGGCCATATGAACATAGCCGGCAAACAAACGGACAGTTTCTGGGCCAATATCAAAAATCGCTTCTCCCTTTTTACAAATTTGATGAGGCTGAGTTTCAAGCATGACGTGGCGACCATGCAAGCTATTTTTTTTACCAACAATCACGTCAACCGGCCAAACAATTTTTCTTTTTTTACCATAAGCGATAGCGTCAGCCATATAATCCTTATCCACCAAAGAATCGCCAACATCATAACCCAAACCCTTAAGATACGTATTCAAAATTCCGCCACCGACCAAAAGAGCGTCAACCTTTGGCAAAAGTGCGTTAATGACTGGAATTTTTGTCTCCATTTTAACCCCACCGATAATTGCGACAAATGGCGAGGCAGGATTTTTTGTAACTTTTGCCAGACCATTTATTTCCTTTTCTAAAAGTAATCCGGCGTAACTTGGTAAAAACCTAGCCACACCAGAAACTGAAGCATCGCCCCTATGCGCAACAGCAAAACCATCCAAAACAAAAACATCTGCCAACAACGCCAGTTCTCTCGCGAAATTCCCCTTGTCACCTTGTT
>CAZVNO010000027.1:0-8776 GCA_964628715.1 uncultured Gammaproteobacteria bacterium
GACAAGGCGGGCTGAAACATCGTCGGCGCAGAATGAAATGAATTTTTCAATATCCAAGAAATCTGATGTCTCTCTTTTCCAGAACCAGTAACACTAACATCATCTCTGACCTCTACACTTGTGTCTGACAATAGTGAAAGTGTTAATGGATTTGCCGACAAAATCTGCTTTGACGCTCCTTTGCCAAACTGAACATCGGCTGTTGCTGTTATCGCGCCCCCAGAAAAACCGCCCAAATCAATATCCGCGGCGTTCTTTATTGGCAATCTAAAATCAATCGTAACACTTTTGCCAGGGTCAATACTTCTTAAGGCCGGAATCTTATCTGCATCCCATGATATTATGCCACGCCTCAATCCTGTTGAAATTTGCTCACCCGCAACATCCCCGTCAGCCGGATCGTCAATCGAGGCCCACTTGATAACGCTTTGCTTGCCTATGCTCGGCGCATCAAAAATTGCACGCACCAAAACATTTGTTTGCGGTGTTTTGCCATCATTGCGCACAGTTACACTGCCGGTGATAATATCACCCGGATGAACAGCACTATCATCGGCGCTACCATTCACAGCCATGGCGACGCTCATAGTTGTTTTTGTCAATTTAACAGTTGTTGTAGCGGTTGCAAAAATATAACCCTCACCGCTCTTTTTGCTATCTGGCCATCCGCGAAGAGTTGCTGAAATATCCACATTATCAGAATCCGCTGACCCAACGAACAAACCATGTAAAATAATTTTATTTTCCGAAGAAACATTTCCAAAAGTCCAAGTATTTTGTGAACCTTTGTCAGGGGATGGCGAAGATTGCTTAACAACAAAACCTTCAACCGGATTCAAGGCAAGGGATAAATTTTTCAAAGTATTACTGCTATTTGGTTGAATCGAAATTAAAATATCTCCAGCACTTCCTTGGATGACATCAGCCGGGTAACCCAAAATAAGCGTGGCAGGAGAGTCAGCAACTCTAGTCACAAATGCCGCCACTTTTTCAAATTCCGAATGAAAATTATCAGGCGTATAAGTTAAAAATGCTCTAAGAGATTGTTCCTCAGATATATTCCCATATAGTTTACCGGTAATTTCTATCTCCCCTTCTGCATTTGGCAGAATATCGCCCAATAGCCACTCATCTTTACCATCATTGTTTGCCGGAACAGAAGTTTTTTCTATAACAAAACCAGCCGGATACCGCACATTAAGTGAAACATTCCGCAGACTCACCGCCTCATGATTTTTGTATGAAACAACATAAGTTAAAGAATCACCAATCGAAATGTTTTCAGAACCGGTAATTTCAACAATAACATCTTTTTCTGAGAAACCAGATTTATTCGGCAAAGCGATGAATACCGCCCAAGCCGCAGCCGCCAAAAAAGCGCATGCAAAAATAAAAGTACCGCCAGCACGAATAACACCGCGACGCTTTCGGCGTTCAAAATGCTTCATATCAGGCATAGAACCATCGCTGTTAACGTAAATTTCTTTCAGCTCTTTTGCAATTTGCTCTTCCTTTTCGCTGAGTTCGCGTTTTGTGAAGCGATCATTTTTTTTTGCTGAAACGGCACGACGGGAAAAACGCGCATCATTATGTTCTCGATCTTCAGACATAAAAAATTATTGATGTTGCATAATTACCCCAATCTTCTTATCCGAGGTAAGCGAAAAAGAAGCAACGGTACCATTTTTTGCCATATCGATAACTTCATCTGACTTCCAAACCGGCGACCAGCTTGATGGATATATGACTCGAGTATTTATAATCGGGTTTGTCCCAGATTGCTTTTGCAGAGTCAAATAATAAGACGAGAATCGCTTTGGCTCACTCCCCAAAACCAATGACTGCCAAAATGGTGCGGCAGCCGCATGCTCTGATTGCATATCAAGACGATGTGGTAAACGATATGTAAAAAAGACATCACTGGTTTCTCCTGGTTTTGTCAAAACCCAATTGCCAAATGAAGTTTTGCCAAATTCACGCGTCACGCGAGTGCCTGTTTTTGGATCAACAGAAACTTCACGTTCGATATTAGCCAAATCCATATCATCAGTATACCATTCTTCCGGGACATGAAAGGATGCGTCTGGTGGAAAAACAAAGCCACCAGCCGAAACTAATTCCGCCCCCTCTGGGACGTAGATGCGAACGTAAGTCATATTTGGCACGCCATACATTCCACCCGAATCCCCATGATGAGTGCGGCGCATTACAACAGTATTTTCTACTGTGCCATCTTCAGAAACCACTGCCTGATGATCAATTACCTGATCAACCACAGCGTCTGATTTTTGCCCCTGAACATTTGCGATTGAAACTGACAAATAATCCTGGCCAAGAGGCGTCGGTGCGATCTCCCCTGTCCAGCCATAACGATGAAAAATTTTTTGAACAGACGAATCGTCAAAGTACATTTGAATTTCTTTTTGATTCATTGAGTCATGCAACTCCGTGAGAAGACGAAGTGCATCAATCGGTTTAACTGTTCGGAAAACCTCAATTAGCTCTGAAAACAAATCTGATAAAATTGCTTTTGGCCTGTTTGCGGCTTTATCTTCACCGTTTTCAACGACATTTTCAATGCTTGATAATACGGTGTCGCTGGTTAGGAGTAAATGATATTTTTCCTGGTCAATTGGGCCTAGGACACGCAATAGTCTTTCCAAAACACTTGCATTTATCGCAATCACCCCATCAACACTGGTTCCACGGCCATGTGAATAAAACCATTCAATCTTTTTGGCTGAAGCCGAAAAATCTGGAAACCAATTTGCATCTTGAAACTCCCAACGACCATTTACCAACTGTAGAGGCAACGGCGGCTTAACAGTTACTTCAAGTTGTCCCTGAAGATCATAGGTTCCACCAGGTGGAATTTCTATTTTTAAAATTTTTCCTTTTTGGATATCAACAATAGCATAGCTCCCCATAAAACCACCGGTTGGACGCAATTCGTGGTGATTTTGAAAAACAATCAAATACCGCTTGAACGAATCACTCCCAAAACCAATTTCAAGTGCGTTTGCCAATTCAATAACATTACCGAGATCGTCCACAATTGCCGCAAACAAAAGCCTAAATTGAGTAAAGGCTGTTTGGTATTCGGTTGGAATTGTCTTGATATCAACCTCTGCGAGCTTGGCAAGCGCTGATTTGTACTGTGGCAACGCACTTTTCAAATGATCGCGAATTATTCCGATCCGGTCAGTCAAAACAATTTCTTGATTTTCTGAAGCCCTCTCAACTCCTTTCATGAGGTACGTATTACCTAATGCCAAATGCTGACCAGCATCAAGTAAAGCAGTGCGTGATTCCAACTGTGATCCAACGACCGGAAGCACGCTTAAAATTGAAGTGAGAAGTTCATGATCATTTTTTAAAAAATTTTCAGCGCTGGAAAATGATTGCAGAGCTTTGGTAAGATCAGATTCTGCTTGTGGTAAATCAGCCCGGAATGCTGCCATCGTGGATGACTGCAGAGCCAGAAAACCATTTGCACTCTCTTCGACAACAGTATGGGTATCTTTTGTCACTTTATCGACATAGCCGATAGCTGGAAATGGCAGCGACACCACAAGGGCAAAAGCCAAACTGAGCGGAGCAAATCTTTTTGCGGCCATGATTTTTTTTGCAGAAAAAACAATTTTTTCAATTATACGAGTAGAGAATAAACGTAAATTTCCCAAACTATATGCTTTGAAAAATTTATTCACCTTTGCTGAAATAGCCATTAATTTTTCTTTATTTTGTTTTTTTTCGACTACTTCAATATTTGCCCGGGCCACTATACCTCCAAAATCAATCTTTTCTCTGAATGGTTGTGCCAATGCAGCCTCTGGCGCATAGGCTTCAACGCTTTCCCAGTGGTTGGATTTTTTTTCTTGCAAATTAACAATATATTTTGACTGTTTAATTTCACCGTATGTTTGAATCGGAATATTTTTTGTTGGATTTATTTTATTTGTGATTTTGGCCTCTTTAATCAAGAGAGGTTTATCTTCACCAGACTCCAAAATACCATCGCTACTATGCGCGCGCAAAACCAAACACTGCCGTTTGGTATGACCAATATACCGGCAGTAAGAACAACGCCGTTTTTTTGGTTGATTGTGAAGCATGGAAACAATAAACCACGTGCGATTTGCACGTGGTTATTATACCATAATTTTCTTAGCTGCAATAGGCGGTAAGTGTCTGTTTCGCCAGCCTTTCCCACGAATACCTTTTTAACTCTTCTCCCCCCTGACGAACAAGATCAAACCGGATATTTTTGTCAGTCAAACCTTGATAGATTGCCTCGGCCATATACCCGATACTCTCTGGGTCAAAATATAAGGCAGAGCTACCCAAAACTTCTGGGAAACATGAGCTATTTGATGTCACCGCTGGAAGGCCGCGAGCAATTGCCTCGAGGGCTGGCAAAGCAAAACCTTCATAGAGGCTGGGGGCGACGTAGAGGGATGAATTCTTATAGAGAATTTCTAACTGATCATCTGGAACAAAACCAGTAAAGACAACAGTGCTCAGGTGTTCAGGTGCTAAGGTGCTCAGGTGATTTTTTAGCTTCTGGTAAAAATAACTGTCCTTACCGACCAAAACTAGCTGGTACTTATCCTCACATTTTTCTTGAATGATTTTCCACGCCTCAATCAGTCTATTCAAATTTTTATGCGGGTAGGCCGAACCGACATACAAAACATATGGTTTGTTGATAGAGTAGCGATTCAAAATTAATTGCTGATTGCTTATTGCTGATTGCTTATGGCTGTATGGCGCCTGATAAGTAACAGTCATCCTTTCCAAAGGAACGCGAAGCGTTTTGTGAATATCGTATTTTGTAAATTCACTGGTAGTCAAAATATGTTTTGCCGCGGAAACTGCATGTTTAACGACCAGATGGGACGCTCTGTCTTTGAGCCAATAGACAAGCGGTCCGTGCGTACTCGCCTCTTGCCTTGGAAAATGCCACATAATTAAATCATGCACCGTAACAATAAAAGGTTTATTGTACAAAAAAGGTACATTCCAATGCGGAAAATGCATAATATCAACCCGCTCTTCATCAATGATTTTTTTTAATCTTACCTGCTCGGCGAAACTATACCAAGGAATATCGGCCAAGACTTTTTTCCAAAGATGATTTGTAATCAAAAAAGATTCAAAATTTTCTTTACGCAAAAAAATGACATATTGATTTGACTGATCAATTGCCTGGAGATGGATTAAAAGTTGCTCAATATAGCGACCCAACCCAGCACATTTTGGTCCCCACATTCGAGCATCTATGCCAATTCGCATAAAAAATTAATTTTCCTCCTCTGAGTCAGTTGCCCTTGTTAGATAAACAGTAATAATCGTAACGACCACAGTAATTACACCCGCATAAAAAAGTTTGGCCCAAAGCGAATTGTTTTGAAGAGGAAATAAAAGAGCGATCAAATCCTTTACCACGTCATTCCAGGCAAGACCGGCAACCAAGCTCAAAGCCCCGGCAATATACCCAACCGAGTGTTTACGCAATGCGTGTTTTATATTTTGTGTACTCATAAAATTAAAAAACTAGTGAGTCTCAATTGGTTCCCAATCATCACTATCAAAAGCGCCCTTATGCCAATCATCCGGACAATCACAAAATTCCAATCTTTCCCCTTGTTTTGGACAACCGTCTACTCCGCACAAACCATCTTGATCAAAAACATTTTTACACCCCCGACAAATATAGTGCTCACTTGTCATACAACTTTGTATGGATTGGTAGTAACAATTATTTTATTACGAAATAATTCTCTGTAAGAGCGCGTCAGTGCCGACATGCGCAGTTGATGAAAATGAAACCACTTCATCACCTGTGCACGCTTGTCGTATAAGCCCGAGTTGTCGTTCTACTCCGCCCGTGCCCAATTTGTCCGCCTTATTGGCAACAACCAAATACGGATGATTCATTTCTCGCAAAAGTTTCAACATCTCCTCATCAAAATGCGTCAAACCAACCTTGATATCAACGATGAGAACTACTTTTTTGGGACGCACTTCTGATTCGGTCAAATACCAAATAATCATTTTGCGAATTTGTTCTCGTTCTTCTCCGGGCAAAGCCGCATACCCATACCCAGGCAGATCAACAAAATATAATTCTTTGTTGACCAGGAAAAAATTAATCTCCGTGGTTTTGCCAGGTTTTTTACCTACCTTTACCAAATCATTCCGATTGACCAAGGTATTAATCATGCTTGATTTTCCCACATTTGATCGGCCAACAAAAACAATCTGTGGCGTACCATCATAAAGGACATCGTCGGTTCCTTTTATCCCTTTTACAAATACAGCTGAAGTAATATGCATATGTCTCATCCTATCACTTAGAGGCCGCCGAGTCAACCCAAAAATCTCTCTAGAAAGCGAAAAATCCCTGACAGAGCAGGGATTTTTCGGATAAAAACATTACATGTTTGAAGCTGAGCTTTGACTACTGCAAGTTTTGCAATCATCCTTGTGTGTCGCCATGATATAAATGGCCGAGAGACCAACGAGGACATACACAACCCGAGAAATCATTGCGTCTTGTCCGCCAAAAATTTGACCAACATCCCATCCAAAAAGTCCAACTAGGAGCCAATTTAGGCCACCTACGATAAGGAGAAGGAATGCGATCATGTGAAGCGTTTTATTGCCTGACATATCTTTCACCCCCTTTCAATTGAAGAAATTCATTTCTGAACATGTAGTAATTATACCACAGAAACACCAAACCAACCAATCTCAAACATCGATTATTCCCGTGGATCGCATTCGCTTCATTGTTGAATGTTTCTTTTTTGTTTCCAACCGCTTCAACTTTGCCGAATAAGTGGGCCGAGTGGCGCGTCTTTTTTTTGGTACCAAAATAGCCTCGCTAACCAAACTATTCAATCTCTCAATTACACTCTCTTTATTCTGGATTTGCGAACGCTCTTCATCTGACTGCAGAACAATCTCATCATTATTGTTCAATCGATTGACAAATTTTTTGCGAATTCTTTCTTTTTCTTCTGCTGAAAAAATAATAGAACTGCCAACATTCCAGCGAAGGATAACTTTGCTCTCCACTTTATTTACATTCTGTCCGCCCGGACCACCAGAACGCGCAAAATCAAATTGTAATTCTTGATCTGGAATCAACATATTAAATTTTGCGGCTATCATACGCCCAGTGCAAGAGCGCTTGGCGCTGTCTCGGTCGACAAGTCAAATCTCGAGGCGCGCAATGATTTTTGACCGCCACTGCGTGCCGACGAATTGCAACCCAACGTTTAATCTGCCTTTCGTCATCTTCGTGTCTTCTCCCCATATAATAACGACAATACCATTGGAACCAACCCAGGGGATCGTCCGGATGAAGCCAACCTTTTTGCTTCCAGACAATCCAAGGCTGTGAAGCGTGTACACCAAAATAATTTAATTTTGGGTTTGGTTTTTTATCCGCCAATTTTGCGTGGACAAACCAATCTTTCGGAAATTCTTTTTGGCTATCTTGCAAATAGTCACCATCAAAAACGCCCAATTCCAGCATTTCTTTCGGAGTTAATTGTGGCTTGAATCTGAGATCAAAATTCTTGCCGACAGGTTCGGTAAGATAATATATATATTTTGGTTGCATTGGTTGATGAACAACAACTTTCTTTTTCATAATTATTTTGTCACGGTTTGTGTCGTTGGCGGCGTATCCACTGACTCGACAGAAAAATTTACCCGACCGAGTACTTGACCACGCTCTGTTTCCACATCCACGCGCCATTTACCAGGGGCCACATTTGTTTTGAAGGAATAACCGCGATAACCGGATTTTTTACCGCCAGTTATCGAAAAAGACAAACGGTCTCTTGCTACCCATCCTTTTTGCGTTTCATCAAAATACTGCCACCTGTGAATAATGGTCGTAGACAAATTAACTGGCGCAAAAACTGATGTGTACAGATAAACTCTTTCTCCACCGACGATACGTACGACACGATTTGGGATAAAAAAATTCCACCATCTCTCGTTTTCAACAGACAAAATATATCCGGCAGATGTGCGTTTTAAATTATGAGCGATTACAGATTCTCTAAGAGCTAGTGGCACTGGCGGAATTCGATTTGTAAAATACAACCACTGCATCAAGCAAACTACGGAACTAATTACTATAAACAACGAGTGCAGGGCGGTCTTTACGCGCGGTGATAATTTAATCAAAAACCAAAGGTACAAACTCATTGCGAAAACACTCAACAAACCGGACAAGACGAAACTCCAGGCTGAAATAGTATTGAAAGCAAAAGGCAAAAGTACGGATAAAAAAGTATATAAAATAAAAAAATAAACTCCGAGCTGAACTGTCTGGCGCTCATAATGCGATTTGAAAACTTCATTGGCAATCATAAGGAAGACAAACAATAAAATTATCGGCCAATTTACCGCCACGGCGCCGCTAAAAAAATAAAACACCATTGTGCCGGACAAAAGCGCGCCGAAAAGAAATTGAATTACAAACGGCATTGAGATGCGCAAATAATTCGTTAGGCGATTTTTTGGAAATTTGTCAGCATCAAACATGTAAACAAAAGTAATTCCAAACGTCGCGATTACCAAATACACGGCCAACAAAACGAAAGATGAAAATATCTCGATTGTCCTAAAAGTGACAAAATCCAATACTGAACCCAAAATCAGCGTCGCCGGCATGAGGAGACGCTCATATTTTGCCAACCATGATTTGATCGCGTGGTAACGAATGAATTGTTTAATCTGTTCTTTCATAGAA
>CAZVNO010000028.1:0-4407 GCA_964628715.1 uncultured Gammaproteobacteria bacterium
TTCCATTAGTACAGCGCTTTTGGCAAAGACTTTTGGTATTCATGTGCCAATTATTGTCTCGGTGCTACTCGGCGCGGTTTTGGCATCGACTGACCCAGCTGCGATAATTCCAGTCTTAAAAAGACTTCGTTTTTTCAACCGCTCGACAAAGGACATTATTGTTTCTGAAAGCGCCGTTACTGATGTTACGGGTACTTTGCTGACTGTAGCTTTTCTCGGTGTGATTGTTGGCGGGTTACAAATGGATACTGTGGCTGCTTGGTATCAAAGCATTTTTACAATTGAAAGCGGTAAAATTTTATTGCAGCAAATTTTGTTTGGAGTCTTGTTTGGTATTATTGGTTACATATTTTTGGAAATTTTGATGCGTTTCAAGCGTGGCCATGAGAAAGAGTTTGAAGCTGACGCCGCCTTTTTTCTTTTTACTCCTGTAATAATATTTACAGTAGCTTTGGCGCTTGGCGGTAGCGGTTATCTGGCAGCTTTTATTGCTGGGCTTTTGTTCAATTTGACCGAACATCTTCATGAAACAGAAAGATTCTTTAATCATATAATTGAAGGTTTTTTCAAACCGACAATTTTTATTTTACTTGGCGCATTGGTTGAACCGACAGAGTTGTTTGCTTACGCGAGTATAGGTATATCGGTCGGATTGGTATTTATGTTTTTAATCCGACCATTTATTGTTTTTCTTACACTTGGCCCTTTTTCTTTTTTTGGCAAAGAAAGATTGAGTTGGCGTGAACTTCTTTTTATTTCCTGCGTTCGTGAAACTGGCGCTATCCCGGCGGTCCTTCTCATTACGGTTACGAGCGCTGGCATTGGCGACACCAGCGGTCTTGTTCCAATTGGAATGTGGGTGATACTTTTAACGCTTATTATTGAGCCTTTGTGCACCCCGTGGATTGCTCGGAAACTTCGTGTTGCCGAGGTGATGCGAGATGATGAGGGGCATAATGTCGGAACCGATCCTGTCGTTGTTTTGGGTACACGTGGACACTCGTTTGTTCGCCGACTCCCATTTGTGGCTGATTGGGCGATATCCAGAGGGATTGGCCGTTTGTCGGTAATGCTTTGTCTGGAAGACGCTTATGATTCCGCATTATCCGCTAGTATTGAGAAAGAAGCTAACGAAGTATTTGTCGAATTGAATAAACGCTTGCGATCTGAAGGAAAAAATGAGATTGATTTTAGTTTTGTGAGTAGGACTGGTTTGTTGCATGATAACATAAAAGAATTGTCGGTCAATGATTCAGGTATAGTTGCCTTTTTTGTCGGGCGTAAAATGCTTGATTTTAGACTTGGCGAAATAAAGACGCTGGCATTGCCTGTTTATTTTATTGATTAAAATTTTATTTATGAAAGTAAAATTAACAGCAATTGCATTTTCATTTTTAATTTTTTTGTCTGGCTGCGGCTCACAGCCTTTGGCAGAAATTCAAAAAGATGGCTCTGTTGTTGAAGAGCCGAAATTGGCAACAGATTTAATCCAATCTAATAATAATTCTAATCAAAACACTATGGAATTCGACACTACGAAACAATATACGGCAGTTTTACACACAGACAAAGGTGATATTGAAATCGCCCTAAACAAAGGTCAGACCCCAAATACAGTGAAAAATTTTGTTGATTTGGCACAAAAAAAATTTTATGATGGCACGATTTTTCATCGCGTAATCAAGGATTTTATGATTCAGGGTGGAGATCCGGAAGGAAACGGTACTGGCGGTCCTGGGTATAGATTTGATGACGAATCTTTCGCCGGAGAATACACTCGCGGTACAGTCGCGATGGCAAACGCCGGTCCAAATACAAATGGCAGTCAATTTTTCATTATGCACGCTGATGTGCCATTGCCAAAAAATTACACTATATTTGGTCATGTGGTGAAAGGCATAGAAGTGGTTGATGCAATCGCAAACAGTCAGGTTTCGATGAGTCCATCGGGCGAGCCGTCTCAGCCGGTTGTACCAACAGTGGTCAAAAATGTAGATGTGAAAGTAGAGTAATAAATAAATTATGCAATTTGCAAAAGAGGTGGCGGCTGTCATGCGACCCCTTCGGAACATGCTTTTACCGCATTGGGGAACGGCCGTCATTGTTGGTCAGAAAGATCATTCTCCGGTCAACATTGTTACCCAATTGGATTTTGATGTTGAAAATTTTGTTAGTTCAGAATTACAAAAAAAGTATCCGGATATACCATTTGTTGGCGAGGAGAATGGTGGAGATAGGGGAGCTGAGCGTTTTTGGATAATGGATCCGATTGATGGAACCGCTCATTTTGTTCGGGGGCTTCCATTTTGCACCTCACAAATCGCTTTGGTTGTAGATGGTAAAATTACTTGCAGTGTTATTTATGATTTTGTCAGTGACAAAATGTATTATGCTGAAGCGGGCGAAGGGGCTTTTTGCGAGAGCGAACGGATCCATGTGAGTAATAGACCGCTCGCGGCATCGTATATTGTTTGTGAATCAAAAATCCAAAAGAGGGAAAATTTAGTAACTCGTCAGAAATTATTTGAACAGGCAGTTCTTTTTCATTCCATTAGTGCCGGCTGGGAATTTGCTATGGTAGCATCAGGAAAACTTGATGGCAGAATTATGCTTGATCCTTATGGCAAAGATTATGATTTGCTGCCTGGGGCACTACTTGTCGCTGAGGCTGGTGGGACTGTAGCGAATATTGGCTCAAATAGTTATGATTATAAAAATTTGAATTTTATCGCCGCGAATCCAGCGGTTTATCATGATTTGACTGAGGGAGATGGGGCGATTTTTCCACTTTTTAATACCCAGAAAATTCTTCTGTCTTAATATTCTCTTTGACAACGTTTAGAGTTTGGAGGGTATTGCACATTGCACTCACCATGGCTGGTGGCCCAGATATGTACCAGATTGGTTTTGTCACGTCTTCGATATATTTTTTTATTATTTCGGCATTCAGTATTCCGGTTTCACCATTCCATGACTCTTTGGATTTAGACATTTCTGTCATCGTGCCAATAAATGTATATTTTGGATTTTTTTTGCCAAGTTCTGATAACTCACTAAGAAAAGCGGCATCTTCT
Source organism: uncultured Gammaproteobacteria bacterium (assembly GCA_964628715.1). Taxonomy (GTDB): domain Bacteria; phylum Patescibacteriota; class Patescibacteriia; order Magasanikbacterales; family UBA922; genus JAHFIC01. Next base: position 3,075 of record CAZVNO010000028.1, read on the forward strand.
GGTCGTTTGTTTGAGTAAAATAAACACAAAGAGTGTGGTAAATTTTTTACTGTCGCCTCAATACACATTGATCTAGCCGGAGTCACGCCAATCCCGCCCATTAGAAAGACTACCGGCTGGCTGGCGTCATCTGGGAGTGTGAATATTCCCATTGGCCCGTCAATTTCTATTTCTGTGCCAATCGTCATGTCTCTGAGGACTCGTTTGAACGCAGTGTCTCGCATCCTCATGGCAACGCACAGCTCTGTTTCAGATGGGGCGCTAGTTAGGGTGAATGATCTGGTGTCACCCTCAGTGTCTGTTTCTGGTGGGTTTTTTAGGGTTATATCAATATATTGACCGGCAATGTACTCAAAACCGGTTGGTTTTTCAAAATAAAAAGCCATTGTGCCTGATGTGATTTCTTCTCTTTTGGTTAGTTTGGTGGTGTATTTCATAAAGTGATAAAAATCCACGATACAACTTGTGTATAGTCTTGTGTGTCTCGTATATCGTACAGTATAATTGCCAAGTTTGATTTGGTAAAGAGGGTGGTTTCATGTATCATATATCAAGCATCATGTATCACATAGCCATTCAGTCGTTATGATACATGCTTTATGATTCATGATATATGCCAATGGATAAATACACCGCCACCTGGGTTTCACACACTTCGATTTCTGATTGGCTCCGCTGTCCGAGAGCGTATTACTTGAAACATGTTTATCGAGATCCAAGCAATCGGCACAAAATCAAGCTTATGAATCCATCTCTAGCGCTGGGCTCAGGTGTTCATGAAGTGCTTGAATCTCTTTCAGTTCTGCCAAAAGAATAACGTTTTTTGGAACCTTTAATTACTAAATTTGATCATGTCTGGGAAAAGTATTCCGGAAAGAAAGGCGGATTTTTTGATGCTGATACGGAATATCGGTACAAGACCAGAGGCATGGAAATGCTCAAACGAGTTGAACGTCATCCTGGTCCGGTTGAGCGAGCCGCTGTTAAAATAAAAAAGGACTTACCGTTTTTTTGGTTATCCGAAGAAGATAATATTATTTTGTGCGGCAAGATTGATTGGCTTGAGTACTTACCTGATACTGATAGCGTCCATATCATTGATTTCAAAACTGGCAAAAGCGAAGAATCGAGTGAATCACTCCAGCTACCAATTTATCATTTGTTGGTTCATAAATGCCAAGAGAGAAAAGTAAGTAAAGCCAGCTATTGGTATCTGGATCAGAGCGATGTTTTGACCGAACAAATTTTGCCGCCATTGGCAGAAGCTGAAGCCAAGATTTTGAAAATCGCTCGCGATATATATTTGGCGCGCAAACTCGAAAGGTTTGTCTGT
>CAZVNO010000028.1:4417-8755 GCA_964628715.1 uncultured Gammaproteobacteria bacterium
GTCCAAATAAGGCCGATGGGTGCCGTGATTGTTTGCCGATGGAAGCAATTTTAAAAAAGGAAGCGGAATTTGTCGGCTCAGATGAATATAATTATGATGTCTATATTTTGCCAAAGAAAGAAATGGTCGAAGATCGGGAGAGTGAGATTTTGTAGTGAATTGAATGTTTTACTAGAACACAGATCACCATGATTTCCAGGATTTTCACAGATTAATTTAATCATGGTAAATCTGAGGTAATCAGGGAAATCTGTGTTCCATATACTCTTCCCAAAAATATTTTGAGAAAAATAATCAGGAAGGGAAGCGAGGCGCATCGCGCGCTCGCTTCCCACTTCACCAGCGTCCTCCAGTTCGCTAGTGGTTCACCATCTGTTCGAGGATCGCGCAGACGATCACGAGCAGAAATAAAAGAACGATCGGGGCGAGGCATCCGGAGAGGATGATCCTTCCCGTGCTCACGTTGTTCTTCCCAGCCCAGCGGCCGAGAAGAAAGCCAAAAAGCCAACCCAACATTTCTGGTCACCCTTCTGTTATTTTGGCTTTGTTTAGCCAAAAGTAACAAATTAATATAGCACATTTTTGCCTTTTTGTCAAGTAATTGGTAGTATGGGTACATTGTTATATGGCGATAATGTCATATTGTTTTATTGATACTTTTTATGACAACTCTGATTAAATATATTGCCGATAGTGTCGGCCAAGAAGTAACGCTGAAAGGTTGGGCAAGTAACACCAGATCGAGCGGTTCAATCGCGTTTATTGAGCTTCGTGATGGCACTGGATTTATTCAGACTGTAATTGCCAAACCCAATGTTTCGGCTGAGGTGTGGGCCGAGACGGAAAAAGTTTCTTTGGAATCTTCTGTAATTGTTACCGGTTTGGTTTCGAAACATCCAAAGCAGGAAGGTGTTTTTGAACTTCAAGTAAAAAATCTTCAAGTAATTCAGCGTGCCGAAGAATACCCAATTTCCAAAAAAGAACACGGGCCGGATTTTCTTATGGATTATCGCCATCTGTGGCTTAGATCAAAACGTCAGTGGGCAATACTTCGCATCCGTGATACCGTGGAGCGTGCGATTGCCGATTATCTCCACCAAGAAAATTTTGTGCGTACTGATTCGCCAATTTTTACGCCAAATGCTTGCGAGGGCACAACAACTCTTTTTCCGGTTGAATATTTTGATGAAGGCAAGGCCTTTTTATCACAATCAGGACAGCTATATATCGAGGCCGCGATTGCGTCGGTTGGCCGTTGTTATGATTTTGGGCCAGTATTCCGCGCTGAAAAAAGTAAAACCAAAAGACACCTGTCTGAGTTTTGGATGATGGATGCCGAAGCTGCATTTTTTGAGCATGAGGACAACTTACGTGTTCAGGAAGGCCTGGTAAAATTTATTGTAAAAAGATGTTTGGAGCAATGCGGAGCAGAACTAAAAGTATTGGAGAGAAATATCGAGCCACTTCAGAAAATTGTTGATTTACCTTTCAAGCGATTGACGTATGATGAGGCGATTCCCGAGCTGCATCGTTTGGGGTCTGATATCAAAGACGGTGAAGATTTGGGAAATGATGATGAGGGTTTGCTTACCAAAGATTCGGATGTCCCGATTTTTATCGAGAAGTGGCCAAAAGCAATCAAGTCATTTTATATGAAAGTGGATCCGACCAATCCTGCCCGTGTCCTTTGTGCTGATCTCATTGCGACCGAAGGCGCCGGAGAAATTATTGGCGGTTCGCAGCGTGAAGAAAATATTGATTTACTCCTTGAGCGCATTCGTCACGAAGGTTTGCCGGAGGCAGAGTATCAGTGGTATCTCGATACACGCCGGTTTGGTTCTGTGCCTCATTCAGGGTTTGGTATGGGAGTTGAGCGGATGGTGCGCTGGGTATCTGGTACCGAGCATATCCGCGAATGTATTCCATTCCCTCGGACGATTACAAGATTACGACCGTAAATTGTTCATAGTTAAGAGTTTGGAGCCAATAGAAGTATGAAAACAAAAGCGTTACCGGAACAATTTCTCAAACGACTGACCGATATTGTCGGCCAGTCTTTGTCTTCGCAACTTGAAAAAACATTTGCCGAGCGGCCGACAACGTTCCGGGTAAATACTATCAAATCATCAAAACGTGAAATCATGAATGCACTCGATGATGCTGGGGTGAAGGTAAAAAATGTACAGTGGTATGGTGATGCCTTCATACTCCAAAATAAATCAAAACGAGAGCTTATGGAGTTGCCAATATACACTGAAGGGAAAATATACATCCAGAGTTTGGCGAGTATGTGCCCGCCGGTCGTATTGCGGCCCGAGGCAGGGGATAAAGTGTTGGATTTGACGGCAGCGCCTGGAAGTAAGACGTCTCAGATAGCTGCGTTTATGAATCGTGAGGGTGAACTTTTGGCCAATGATAATAATAAAGTTCGTTTTTTCAAACTGATGCATAACATGGAACTTTTGGGTGTGCCTGTGGAAAAAACTGATTGGAAGTTTACTCTCCGGATGGAGGACGGTTCACATCTTTGTGGTGAGTATCAAAATTATTTTGATAAAATTTTGGTTGATGCGCCGTGTAGTGCGGAAGCACGGTTTGTCGATGGCGACCCAAAGACCTATGGCTACTGGAATGAAAAGAAAATAAAAGAAATGGCCATGAAACAGCGAAAACTTCTTTTTTCCGCGTGGTACGCCTTGAAACCTGGCGGTACACTTGTCTATAGTACATGTACATTTGCGCCAGAAGAAAATGAACTGCAAATTTCAAAATTATTGGAACGTTTTCAGGCTGAAATAGAAATGCTAGATGTAAAAATTGATGGCCTAAAAATATTGTCACCTTTGAAAAAATGGAAGGAAAAAGAATTTCATCCTGGTGTTCAAAAAGCGATTCGGATTTTGCCAACTTCTGAGATTGAAGGTTTTTTTGTCGCAAAACTTCGGAAAAAAGAGAATTAAAAAAGGTCGCGAGTGCGGTCCGCGGCCTTCTTCCCCCTTCCTTGGTTAAGTTGTTTCCCGCCGCACATGCGGGTTGCGAGAGAATACTCGCTATCTTCTAACCTACCGGCGCCTGTCCCTACGGGGCCAGTGAGTCAGTCGATTTCTTCGATCGGCGACACCTCCTGGAAGCACGCCCTGTAGATCAGTGCGAAGCTGGCCAGGAGAATCGCGACCGTGGTGGCGATCAGCACTGGCATCAGTCCTAGCCAGGCTGCGATCGCGCCCCAGGCGACACCGGCGACGCCGAGAGCGATCGCGCCACGGCGGAGCGTGTCCGAGTGGTGCTCTGAGACCACCTCATCGGCATCGTTGGTGTCGGTGCGGGCAACGGTGCTGCTGGTGGTGGATCCGCCAGCTCGGCTACGATGACCGTCCCGACGTCATCATCATAGTCGCGTACCCGGGTTTTTTGAGTTGTTTCTGGAATTAAGGCCTGTGCCCTTTCCATTTTTGTTCCCCCTTGAACGAAAAAAGCGAATGCGCATAAGCATATACTATTAAGGCATTTTTGTCAATTTTTGCCCTTGTCAAGCAGATTTTGGTGTGGTAGGATTGCATGTAGCATGTACCATTTATCATGTATCACTTTACTAATTGCTGGTACATGCCACATGATTCATGATATATGAACTGATATGTATCGAACCCACACTTGTGGTCAACTCACAAAAAAAGAAGCGGGGGAGACCGTAACGCTCTCTGGCTGGGTACACAAACGTCGTGATTTGGGTGGTGTGATTTTTGTGGATCTTCGCGACCGATACGGGCTAACCCAAATTGTTTTTCATCCAGATACTTGCAAAAATTTTTCTCTTGCGGAAACACTCAAATATGAGTTTGTGGTTAAGGTTACCGGTACAGTCCATCTACGTGATGCCAAGGCTGTGAACAAAGAGTTGGCGACAGGGGAGATTGAAATTCATGCTGCTGAACTTGAAATCATTAGTAAAGCCAAACCATTGCCTTTTGAAATATTTGATGCGCACAAAGAAGAAGAGGATGAAGATCTTCGCCTCAAATATCGTTTTTTGGAACTTCGCCGTGAGAAATTAAAAAATAATATTTTGTTTCGCGCGCGCATGGTGAAATATATTCGCGATTATGTGGAAGCGCGCAATTTTGTTGAAATCAATACGCCAATTTTAACTGTTTCTTCGCCTGAGGGTGCCCGTGATTTTCTGGTGCCGTCTCGACTCCACCCGGGCAAATTTTATGCCTTGCCTCAGTCTCCGCAGCAGTACAAACAATTGCTCATGGTGGCTGGTTTTGATCGGTATTATCAGATTGCTCCTTGCATGCGCGACGAAGATCCGAGAGCAGACCGCAGTCCGGGCGA
>CAZVNO010000029.1:0-8437 GCA_964628715.1 uncultured Gammaproteobacteria bacterium
AATTCTTTCAATTCAGATGCCAAACCAATTTTGATTGCATACTTATCAACGAATTCTTTTACCACAGCCACATACTCATTTTTACTCATTTTTCTCCAAGCATCTGATGATAATAGTTCATCCTTAATATCTGAATAGACGACCGAAGCGTGATCAAGCATTTCATCACGCAAAGCCCTCCCCTTCTTTGTTACAGACAACCACATAAGACCAGCCCCCAGACCAGCCCCAATAAATAATCCTTTGGTAAATTTACCCATAAATTTAAAATTATTGGTATCTATAACTAATCTAAGTATACCACCTTATGGCTTCTCGGCAAGCTTTTTGTAAACCTCTGCCAGTTTCTCACAAATCGGACCCCATGCATAAAAATTTTCAGCCGCGCTCCTAGCTTTGTTTTGCCAAGCTTTTTTATCTGTATTTTCTGAAAAATAACCAGCAATTGTTTCGGCCAAACCAGCAGAATCATTTGGTGAGACCAATAGACCAGCTCTCTCGGCCACAGTTCTCACCCCTGGCAAATCAGTGGCTACTACCGGCACACCGCTCGCAAATGCTTCCAAAATAACCAAGCCAAATGCTTCTCCTTGATGTATCGAAGGCAAAACAAGTAAATCACCTAAATTATAGACTAGAGGCAATTCCTCAACTGAAACTCGACCGGCAAAATGAACAAGTTCAGCCAAACCCAAACTTTCTGCTTGGGACACAAATTGTTCTCGCAATTCGCCATCGCCGACAAACAAAGCCTGAACAGAAATACCATTCCTTTTGAGAATAAACAAAGCTTGGAGTAAATTTGGTATTCCTTTGAAATAATGGGCGGCATCCATCCCGCCGACAAAAAGCAATGTCGACAAATTTGGATCCAACCCATAACGTTCGGTCAATTCTGCTGATTTTTGCCGAGGCTGAAAACGTTCCAAGTTTACGCCAAACGGAAGTTCTATCCATTTGTCCGGATTATCTCGAAGATGTTTTGCGGCGCTGCTTGACTTGGCATAGTCAAAAGAGCTGACAGTAATACAATCAGCCGCATCCAAAATTTTTGGCATCCAAAACGCCGCGTAGTACTTAAAAAGCAATCCTTTCCAACCCGGACCGCGAGTATCCATGTGGTAAGTCACAATGAGCGGTTTCTCGGGGTGACGCAGTTTCCATTTACGGACAACATTTGCTGTCCCAAAAAAAGGATAGTGCAAATGAACAATATCAAAAGGATCAAGTTCTGACTTTAGTTCTGGCAAATGTGCGGCATTACCGTATTTCAGACTTGGCGCCAAACGACGAACTGTTTGGATTTGTTCTTCGACTTTTTCTTCATGTGGTTTAATTTCCGGAGCAGCTTTTGGTCGCACTTCTTCTCGCGGATAAAAATCAGGTGTAAAAACAGTAACCTCGTGCCCAAGAAAGCCAAGAGCGCTTGTCATCTCAAATACTACAGTACCCATCCCGCTATAATACGGCGGATACTGGCAAACAATGTGCGCAATACGCATACTCACAAAAGCACTCGAGCACAAAAGCACTCGAGCACAAAAAATATATTAATCGTTGGAGTGCTTGGGTGCTTGGGTGCTTGGGTGCTCAAGTGAATCACGCCGCACAACTTTCGTTACATCACGATTCATAAGCTCGATCTTTACCTGCAAACGGAATAGAATGACAAACATGAGAGCGATTGAAATATACAAAATAAAATCTGAACCTCGGCCAATACCAAGATGATTGGCGACAACAGTTGTCATCTGTGGGTACAAAACAATAATTGCTGCCGACACCCAAAGCAAAGACCAAAAAAATAAACCACGAAAACTCAAAGCACTCATCCGATACTTTTGGATAATTATCGCCATGACCCCTATAAAAAAACAAAGAAACAATCCTTGAAATATTGAAATCATACTAAACTAAATTACAGCCCCTGCAAAAGGCACGCAGGACGTCTAGTCTATAGTATCTCTTATTTAATGGTGTTAGTCCATACCAGGCTTATACCCGACCACTCTACTTAATCAATCACTTCTTTTTCCCCAAAATCACATACCCTTGACTCTCAACAAAACGGCCGAGTGTCAAAATTTCAAACAGACCATACAATTCCGCAAATGCGGTCGAGTATGGATGTGTTTTCTTTTTTAATTTTGTGAGGACACGGTTGAGCGTGCGCAGAATCGGAAACTTTTTTTGTTTTTGAAGAGAATCAAAAAATTCTTCAGGATGAAGCAAAAACGCCGGCCAAAAAACCGAAGACATCATTTGAATTATGAAGCCGGAATCATGAAACAGGGATCGGAGCCGTTGTTTTGAATAGAGTGAGATATGAAACTCGGCGTGAGGATCAACGTTCTATCCATGATCAAACAAATATTTTCGAATCCAGGCATGTTTGCCAAGTTTTGATTCAGAAAACATCGCCAAGGTTCCACCGGGCGTTAAGACTCGATTGAGCTCACGAAGCCAGGCCGAAACATTTTCCACGTGTCCCAAAACATCTGAGGTATAAATAGCGTCAAATGAATCGTCCGGGAACGGCAGATAATAACCATCATACCAGTCTACTTGCGCATAGACGCCATGTTTTTTTATTTTGTCTTTTGCCAAATCAATTTGCAACCGTACAACATCGACACCGACCACGTCTGCTCTCCTGCCAAATATTTTCTTTAGATCAATCACACTGGCGCCGGTTCCACAGCCGACATCAAGCACTCGAAAAACCGTTTGCTTTTTTCGGGTTGCTTTTTGCGCTTTGACGATATAGCGATAGAGTAAAAATTTCTTCGGGTAAAACATTAGCTTCAGCCAATCTTTTGTCGTTACAGTATCGTCCAAAAACACAGGATTTGTATCCCAAATTTCCGATCCTTCGCTATTTACCTTACCCCATCCCAAAATTTCATGGTGTTCTGGCATATATGAGCATTGTATCACCACATTGTATGATTGACAAAAAGCAAATTTTGTGCTATGTTCCTGTCCAAACGCTACGAACAAGGAGAAGCCTCACGATGTTCCTTTTGAAAAAAATGTCCGTGGAGATCGATCGCCTGTCCCAGAACCACTGGGTCTGGGTGTCCCTCGTGCCCTTCGTCGGCTTCCTGGTCGTGCTCATGGGTATCATCGCGCCCACGATCCCGTCGCCCGGAGTGCCCGACGACTGGCAGAAGGTCTTCACGAGTGAAGACCTCATCCACTTCCTCAAGAAGAACCCAGCGTCAGTACTCGAATCGCTCAGACTCGGCGGGTCGATCGACTGCCTGGCGCCACTCGCGTATGGCGGTCCGTTCGCCTTCGCGCTCAGCCGCTTGTTCAATGCCGGGTGGCTCCCCACCTGGCATCCCATGCGAGTAGTAAACCTACTACCCATCCTGATCGGACTTATCGACGAGGTGGAAAACGTCGGTCTTCTCCTCGCCTACGATGCCTATCCCGAAGCCCACTGGGGCGCTGACCTGGCCGGCCAGGTGACGATGGCCAAATGGATGGCGATCTACATCATGTGGTTCCTTCTCGTCGCGGGTCTCCTGGGACGCGCCATCAAGTTGGCGAGACGAGAAAAGGCCTACGACTTCTAGGCAGATCCACCAGTGTGCCACCGCAAGGCACTGGCAGGATCGCATAGCGTTCATACTTGCGGTCCTGTCAAAAACAGCTTTTTTAAAGGCTGTTTTTGATTTTAAAAAGTCACACACCCACCTTGACAAAAAGGCAAAAATGTGCTATGTTCTGGGCATGGTTAATCCGTTCAAGCGGTTCATGAAATGGCTCACGATGAGAGGAGACCTCGAGATCACGGAGGTGGATCCGGTGAAGATCATCAATGACCCAGATGCCTCGCCGGAGCTGAAGCAGGTCATCAGGGAGGCGCAGGATTGGCGGCCTCTCTCGGAGGGTCAGCTGGATCGGATCACGGCCGAGACTGAGGCCATCATCAAGGCGACCGAAGGCAAGCCCAACTAGCCCTCGACCGCCGCCCACGGCCGGACGACTCGCAGCGATGCGGTCGCCCGGCCTTTTTTTGTCCACAATCAAAAATCAATGCGAAGACAATAATCTCAAATTGACAAAAGACCTAAAAAATGATATCCTTTATTTAGTAATTTATTCACAACCGTTCATGAAGTTCCGATTGCTGCGTCTCTTACGAACTATGGCTCAATTGAGAGAAAAAAATACATTTTCTTTCGTGACTCACGTGTCCCAACTTGGACACTTTTCTTCGTACCCGGACACAGCGCGCGCCGCCTAAAAATACCTCGGCAGACGCAAGGAAACTCATGAATATGAGTATGTTTTTGTATGTCGACTACTAGTATTATCCTCACCCTGGTGGCAGCGGCAATCGGTGGCGGAATCGGTTATTTCTTCCGCAAACAAATCGCCCAAACCAGAGCCAACACGGTCGAAGCAATCGCTGAAAAAAAATTGATTGAAGCCAAAAACAGAGAGCAGGAAGTGCTCCTCCAGGCCAAAGAAAAAGCTATCAAAATTATTGATGACGCCAAAAAAGAAGAAGAGGATCGTCGCAATGAACTCCGCCAAATTCAATCTCGCCTCGAACAACGAGAAAACATGTTCGATAAAAAAATCACTGAATTTGAAGATGAAAAAACAAAAGTTCAGCAAGAAAAAGAACAAACAAAAGCGCTCCGAGAAAAAATTCAAGAAATCCAGCAAGAAGCCTTGAAAAAACTGCAAACTATTTCCGGCCTATCGATGGAAGATGCCAAAAACGTTCTTCTCAAAAAAGTCGAGGAAGAAAGCAAGAACGATCTCATGGCCAGCATCATTAAATTTGAAAAAGATAACCACGAAGAACTCGAAGCGCGCGCTCAGGATATTATGGTTTGCTGCATGCAACGTACAGCTTCTTCTCATGCCGCCGAAACAACCTCAACCGTTATCAATCTCGCGAGCGATGACATGAAAGGACGCATCATTGGCAAAGAAGGGCGCAACATAAAAACCCTCGAAAAATTGACCGGATGTGAACTCATTATCGATGAAACCCAAGACATTCTTCTTGTGTCCAGTTTCTCCCCGATTCGCCGCCGCGTTTGCCAATTGGCTCTTGAAAAACTCATGAAAGATGGCCGCATCCAACCGGCAAAAATTGAAGAATATGTCGAAGAAGCCAAAAAAGAATTGGCGCTCGATTTGAAAAAAGCCGGCGAAGAATCACTTCACAAAATGGGAATTGTCGGTATGGATCCAAAACTTGTTTCTATCATTGGTCGTCTCAAATATCGTACCAGTTATGGACAAAACGTCCTCATGCACTGCATGGAAGTAGGCACACTCGCCGCTCTTATGGCCGAAGAAGTTGGCATGGATCCGGGCAAGGCGCGTAAGGCTGGTTTTTTCCATGACATTGGAAAATCAGTTGACCATGACACCCAAGGCACACACACCCAGATCGGACACACAATTTTGAAAAAATTTGGTGTTGGTGATGAAATTGCCGAAGTGGCTCTTACTCACCATGATACCAATCCACCACTTCTCCTCACCAAACTAGTCATGGCCGCAGACGCAATCTCGGCATCACGCGTTGGCGCCCGCCGCGATACATTTGAGCAATATGTGGCTCGTCTCGAAGAACTGGAAGCTGTGGCAAAAGACTTCCCTGGAGTTGATAAAGTCTATGCTATCCAAGCTGGCCGTGAAGTCCGCGTCTTTGTCAATCCAAACGAAGCCGACGATTACCAAGCCTATAATATGGCAAAAGATATTGCCAGAAAGATTGAAAGTGAACTTCAGTATCCTGGAGAGATAAAGGTAAATGTCATTCGCGAAACCAGAGCAATCGAATACGCCAGATAAAATTCATAAAAAAAATCCGCCCAAGGCGGATTTTTTTATCTCAAATTTTGTATATTGAAAAATTATTTTTTTCTTATCAGCAAACTTGCACTCAATAATCCGCCAAGCATCCCGAGTAGTAAATCTTTCATTGTATCGGCCTCTGATGATTGTAGTTGGGTATGGAAATAAAAGTCGCGTAAAAACTCATGAAACTCCCAAAAGACTGCTACCGTCATCACAAATGTTACCAGAAGAATTATATACAAAAACGGGTGTGTTTTACCGATATAGCCATTCCGGCGACAATACAAAAAAAATTCATTGGCAGTGATTGCTATAAGCATGCCACCAAAAAAATGCAGCGGATTATCCAGCCAAGGATACACTTCAAACAAATTTGTCGTGCGTCCAATCGTCTCTGTCCCGAGAAACAGCAGCGCCGGCCAACCTAGTGCTTTTTCCCAACGAATCCTTTCTTTCATAAAGAACTTATTCACTCATTCGATCATCCGCTATTTTTCTCTTCTTGGTTTCACGTTTTTTTAACGAATCAGCAATCGCTCCGGCGATAAACTTCTCGACCAATCTTCCCAGCATTACCGATACCGCACTCATTGAATTTGACATGCCATCCATTTTTCCACGAATAAAATGCATTGCGTCAGCGATAAGCTCTAATTTGTGGAGCAAATGTTCTACCATTCGATTCACATTTTTTAACATCAACGCGGCCTGGTACAAAAGCCAGCACAAAAATACCGTAAACCACATGATACAAAGCGCCAGAACAATAAAAAGTAAATCTTGACTAGTGTTGAACATACATTAGAAATTAGAAATTAGAAATTAGAAATTTTCTAAAACAAGTATATCACAAAAAATAAAACATCCCCAATTTAGGGATGTTTTGTAATGTAAAATTATTCTTTACGCACTTTTTCTTGTACGATCCATATTATCATCACTTTCAGCAATTATTTTACGAACTTCTTCTATTCTTCTTTGTTCATCATTGCTTAATTCTATTTTTGGCAATGGCGTGCCTTCGACAATTCTAACTTTCGGCTGCAGCGTTGTACTACTCATTGCCGTGTCACCAAATGGATCGGCTGATTCTGGTGTTGGTACACCACGTACAATTTTTAATTCCGGCGGGCGTTGTGCTTGGATAGCCAAAGGTTCGGTAACACCAGAAATATGTATACTATCATTTTCCACTTCAAAGACAGCTTCGGGCTCTCTTCTTTTTGCCGAAGACTCTTCGTCTTTACCAACAACTGCCAGACCGCTATCATAGGTTGCCTGTCGCCAATCATCTTTACTCAAATTTCGTTGTTTTCTTGGTCCGTCAAATCTCATAAATTATACAAAAGTACTAAAATATTATCGAATTTCCGCGGAAAATATTTCTCTCAATGTGCCACGCACCTTATCTTGAATAACGTCAACCTGCGCTGTTTCCAAAGTCTTTGTATTATCTTGATAAACTATATGATACGCCATACTCTTTTTTCAAGATGGGATATTGCCCCCGCCAAAAACATCAAACAATTCCACTGAAACAATCAGTGGATCAACGTGTTTGAGCGCCGAAACAATCGCATTATGTTCAACATTACGATCAGCGACAAACGCAATATCACGGGTGACAGAAGGAAACGTCGGTACTGGACGATATGAAGAAGTTTCTTTGAGAAGAGAAACGAGAGCGGATAAAGCCACCTCAGCCACGCAGACGCGCGCGTCAATCCCCATTTGCTTTGCAACGGCCGGATGCACCTCACCAATCGAACCAACCTTTTGCCCGCTCACAACCACATACGCACTGCGGCCAGGATGATAAATTGGACCAATATCTGAAGATTTTTTCCCGCCCTCTGGCGGGACCCCGCCCGAGGCGGTGGCGAATTGTACTTCTGATCCAAGTCGAGACAACATACCACGCAACGCTTGCGAAACTGTGAAAAATGGAGTTGCCGCACCTGACTCAGCATAGACAAGACCGAGCATTGTCGGCTGCTCTGGCAGGCCATCTTCAATCTTTTCTCCCAAAAATACCCGTCCAATTTCAAATAATTTTACACTCGAAAAACGATGTAGATTATTTTCTACATTTTCCAAAAGACCGGCTTTTAAACTACGGCGCAACAGTGGACGATCTTTGGCAATCGGATTTTCCAGAGTCAAATGAATTTCTGAATCAGCGCCAATTTTCTTCAAAGTTTCTGGTGAAACAAATGAATAATTATACACTTCTGTAAATCCATGTTCATAAGCAAGCAATTCTTTCACCTGCCGCTCGATTGTCCGAATGGCGTTTTGCTCCGGAGGAGCAATCGAAAATGTTGGCAAAGCGGATGGAATCTTTTCATACCCATAGACTCTAATAATCTCCTCAATCACATCCTCGACAATTGTAATATCCTTTGTTCGCCACAACGGTACGGTAATATTCAAAGTGGTTTTAGTTTTTTTAACCACAAAGCCCAAACGGAGCAAAATACTCAAAATAAGCGTCATTGCGAGCCGTTTTTTGGCGAAGTCCCGCTGTACGGGATCCCGAACAACGGGACAATCTTGATTTTATTGGTGTTTTGAAAAGATTGCTTCGTCGCTTCGCTCCTCG
>CAZVNO010000030.1:0-6720 GCA_964628715.1 uncultured Gammaproteobacteria bacterium
ATCTTACCAAGAGTTACAATACCTTTCCAGAACTGAACAAAAGGCCAAGCTAAGCCTTCAAAACCTTTCCACAATATTTTCCATATATATACTAATATATTAAATATGGCTTTTAAAAGGCTATCAAAGGGGCTTAAAACTCTTTCCCAATCTATAGAAGGGAGTGGAATTTTAATTTTAGGTGATTTAATTGAAATGTTTGGTAATCTTATTTTACCTATTAATTTTGCTATAAACATTGATAAAATAGAGACAATAATAATACAAGCCGTAATAGCTAAACCCCATACAGTCCAATTACCTACAGTAACATAATTTTGATGAGGAATATTTCCAAAAAATTTGAAAATAAGAATAAATAAAAGATATATCAAATAAAGACCAAAAACAGCTACAATACCACCAATAATCCAAATAAATACTTTAGCTATTGGTTTAGCTATTTTAAGTATTTTGTTGATTCTTTGTTTATTTTTTATACTGATATGCGCTCAATAACAGTTCCAATTCGCGGAATGCACTGCGCTTCTTGTGAAATATTGATTGGCGATAATTTGAAACAAGTTCCAGGAGTTTGTGATGTTAAGGTTAATCATCGTACGGGTGAAGCTGTTATTCAATTTGACTCAGATGAACCTTCGGAAGGCAGAATTCGTCAAGCCGTAAAAGACGCCGGGTACGATGTTGGTAAGAATGGAAAATTACCATGGATTTCAACTGATGAAAAAGATTATATGGATTTGGCTAGGGCAGCAGTCATACTTTTCTTTTTGTATTTGTTTGCACGCTGGCTTGATGTTGGTTCAATTGATATCGAAAATGTTCAGAAGACAGGTGTTTTCGTAGCTCTTTTGGTTGGTCTGGTCGCTGGAGTGTCGACTTGTATGGCGCTCGTCGGTGGACTAGTGCTTGGTTTGTCAGCCAGACACGCCGAACTTCATCCCGAAGCGACTCCGATTCAAAAGTTTCGTCCGCACATTATTTCAATATCGGCAGAATCGTCGGGTATAGTGTTCTCGGTGGTCTGATTGGGCTGATTGGAGCAATCGCGAAACCGTCAACGACTGTTTTGGCAGTATTAACTATATTGGTTGGTGCGGTGATGGTGTTTTTTGGTCTGAAGCTTATCGAAATTTTCCCAGCGTTGAAAAATAAAAATATTACTTTGCCGACCAGCATCGCTCGATTTTTTGGTCTAGGAAAAGATGTGAAAGAATATAGCGCGACCGGATCTGTGGTCCTTGGTGCAATGACTTTTTTTCTCCCATGCGGCTTCACGCAGGCCATGCAGCTTTATGCGATTTCAACCGGTAGCTTTACACAGGGTATGATGATTATGGGTTTGTTTGCTCTTGGCACGTCTCCTGGGCTTCTCGGGATTGGTGGGCTTACCGCTGTATTCAGTGGACGAAAAGCACGGGTATTTTTTATGGTAGCTGGGCTCGTTGTTATTTGGCTTGGATGGATAAATATCGCCAATGGACGATATTTATTAAGTGGAAAATTGGTGCAACGTTCCAATCCGGTCGTTGAAAGCGGAGATTCACAGATTGTCCGAATAACTCAAGACGCTTATGGCTACAAACCAAATATCGTAACTATTAAAAAAGATAAGCCGGTAAAATTAATTGTAAATTCTACCTCAATATTTTCTTGCGCCAGTTCGCTTGTTATACCATCATATGGTATTGGCGAAAATCTTCAGGCCGGTGAAAATATTATTGAATTTACGCCGACAGAAGTTGGTGAGATTCCATTCTCGTGCTCAATGGGAATGTACCGCGGTAAATTTATTGTAACAGAATAGTTTGGGGAAAAATAATTATCCTTCTAAAATTTTTATATGTCTCAAACAATTAGATTGTCAGTTGATGGCATGCATTGTTCGTCATGCGCGCGTTTGATTGAAAATCAACTCAAAAAAACTCCAGGAGTTATTAGTGCTTCGGTTAATTTTGCTGCGGAAAAAGCACAGGTTCAATTTGAGCCTGATCAAGCCACTTCTGATATTCTCATAGCAGCCGTTAAAACCGCTGGGTATAGCGCGACTGTTGCTGGCGACGAAAAGGCGGATCGACTGCGACACAAACAGGTAATAGATGGGTACTTCAAAAAATTTATATGGAGTTTGGTTTTTAGTTTGCCGATGCTTTATTTCATGATCTTGGATTTTTTCCCATTTATTCCTGGTAGAGCTTTTGTTTTTCCGTTTGCAGGGCTCATTTCGCTTGTTCTTACAGTTCCAGTTCAGTTTATTATTGGCGCTGGATTTTACAAAGGGATGTGGTCGAGTCTAAAGATGAAGACGTTCAACATGGATAGTCTGATTGCGATTGGCACGAGCACGGCATTTTTTTATAGCCTCTGGCAGTTTGTGAGTTACGCCGTTCTGAATCGATCTGTGATTGGACTAAATGGCGCCAAGATTCCGGAATTGTATTTTGAAACAGCGGCATTTTTGATTACCTTTGTTATTCTTGGGAAATGGTTGGAAGCAAAGACCAAAGGTCAGACATCGGACGCAATCAAAAAATTGGTTGGGCTCCAGCCAAAGACAGCTCGGATCATAAAAAATGGTACGACGACTGATGTTCCGATTGAACAAGTGGTGGTAGGAGATACGATTGTGGTTCGCCCTGGAGAGAAAATTCCGGTTGATGGTACGGTAACAAAAGGAGAATCAAGTGTCGATGAATCAATGATTACCGGTGAAAGTATCCCGCTAGAAAAAACTATTGGCGCAAATGTAATTGGCGCGACTATAAACAAACACGGCAGCTTTGAATTTGTGGCAACAAAAGTTGGAAGTGAAACCACTTTGGCACAAATCATTCGGGTTGTAGAAGAGGCACAGGGATCAAAAGCGCCGATTCAAGCGTTTGCAGATACGATTTCAGCGTATTTTGTCCCGATTGTGATTGGTATCGCCACGGTTACATTTTTGGTTTGGTATTTCATATTTGGCGCCACACTTAGTTTTGCTCTCATGGCATTCACTTCTGTAATCGTGATTGCCTGTCCTTGCGCACTAGGTCTCGCGACACCGACTGCGATTATGGTCGGCACAGGCAAGGGCGCTGAACACGGTATCCTCATTAAAGGTGGTGAACCATTGCAAGCTGCGTGTAATATCAAAGCGATTGTGTTTGATAAGACTGGCACATTGACCAAAGGCAAACCGGAAGTGACGGATGTTTTGCAATTTGGAATTGGCGAAGAGAAACTTTTGCAGATTGCCACAAGTTTGGAAAAAGTGTCTGAACATCCGCTAGCGGAAGCGATTGTAAACCAGGCGAATGCGAAAAATATTTCTGTTGTCTCGGTAGATAATTTTCGGGCGATCCCAGGCCATGGCGTTGAAGGTGTGATTGCTGGCGCAAAGTTTTTTATCGGCAACCGAAAATTAATGACTGAGATTGTGGGTTTGGATAGAGTTGTCATGGAAAAAAATGAACAGAATATTCAAAATTTAGAAAATGGCGGTAAAACTGTAATGATAGTAGCGTCTGAGCAAGATGTTATTGGTCTTATCGCTGTCGCTGATACGATCAAGGAAACAACCGTGGAAGCAGTACAAAGTCTGCAAAAACGGGGGATTGAAGTTTATATGATAACTGGCGATAATCGCCGCACTGCCGAAGCGATTGCAAAATTGGCCGGTATAAAAAATGTGCTTGCCGAAGTTCTTCCCGAAGATAAAGCAAATGAAGTGAAAAAATTGCAAAGCGCTGGTCTCAAAGTTGCAATGGTGGGCGACGGTATCAATGACGCTCCGGCACTCGCTCAGGCTGATCTTGGGATTGCGATGGGTTCTGGGACGGATGTTGCTATGGAGGCCGGTGGAATTGTGATCATAAAAAATGATTTGCGCGATGTCGAGACAGCGATCCAACTTAGTCGAGAGACCATGGGTAAGATTAAACAGAATATGTTTTTTGCTCTGTTTTACAATGTGATCGGCATACCGATTGCCGCGCGCTTGTTCACATCGTTTGGGCTGGTATTGAAGCCTGAGCTGGCCGGACTAGCCATGGCGCTTAGCTCTATTTCGGTTGTGTCCAACTCACTTCTCTTGAAGGGATTTCGTCCGCGAAAAAAGAATTATATTTCAATTGTCGCGCCGATTATTATGACGATTTTTTTCCTCGGACTCTTTATCGGATTGGGACGCTGGAGTTCTTCGTCAATGACAAATGCGGAATCAGCAATGAAATCTGGGCAGGTAGAAAGAATATTTAATGATGGTGATTGGCTGGTAAACAAATCTCAAAAAATAACCTGGACGCCAGATGGCTCACCAAAATTTTTTGTTGGCACAGATGACCAAAAAGTTTTATTACCGTATATAGCTGAAGGTGCTTTGGCGGAGGGTGATTATGATGTGGTTATTGGTTCGGATGAGGCTGCAATGATGCGTGAAGAAAAATTGTTCAAAAATATCGGTGACGAAATTCCAAATTTCTTTGGTCTACCAAAAATTCGCATTGCTGGTATCCTGAAAAAGACGGGCTCAGCGCTTGATGTGTACCATGTTGTAAATCCAAATACATTGTCTGGTTTTGCGAATATGAAATTGGTTGAGGTAAAAAATGCCGATGGGGTGGCAAAAATATTTTATGACACCACCCAAGGCTTGCCGGAAAAAGTTGCAGCAATAGTACCGGTTTTGACTGCTAGCCCGCTTATCGCCAACATGATTGAGCCTGTTTATATCGGATCATTAGAGGCAAATATGATGATAGAGGAGAAATTATTTTCTGCACCAGGGGATGTTTTAAATAATTTTTTCGGGAAAAGGGCGATAGTTGTCGGTATATTACCAGAGACAAAGTCTGCTTGGGATAATGTTCATTTTGTCAGCGGTTCGTTCTTGAAGTAGGCAATGTTATTTTAGAGTATTTTTGCCTTAGTTAAGCTAATTTTTTGAGCTTTAGCTTTGGCAGATTGATACCCTGGTTAGTCTCTTGACAGTGCCTATATTGTATGGTAAACTGTGTTCGTACTTGTTTTAGTATCCAAATCGTATGTCCCAAGACAACATGATCAAAATGGAGTGCAGTCAGTGCAAGCACACCAATTACTTTTCTTCGAAGAACAAAAAGAAACTTCGCATTAAGCTTGAACTTTCAAAGTTCTGCAAGTTTTGCAATGTTCACACTGACCACAAAGAGACAAAGTAAAAATGACTTTCAAATCAACCCCGACAATCGGGGTTGATTTTTTTTTGTAGATGGGATATTCTGTGGGGGCATGGGCGAGTAGGTAAATGGTATACTGCTGGTCTCCAAAACCAGCGTCGTCAGTTCGATTCTGACCTCGCCTGCAAACAAAAACGCCTAATTTTAGGGCGTTTTTTGTTTTTAAATTATTTTTTATTTCTACCCCATTTTCTCCATCGCTTCAATCATCGTCTGTTGTTCCAGCCATTGTTTTTCTTTTTTTGCAATATTTTCTTCTGTCGCCCTCAGCACCTCATTTTTTTCTCGTGAATATTAGGTTGGGTGATGTTCAAACCAGGTTAGCAATTTGGTTTTCTCTTTCTCAAGATCCATAAGTTCGTATTCAATTTCTTGGAGTGTGCGTTTTGCTTTCTTCAATTCTTTTCGGCGTTCATCACGTTCCAGTTTTGACAGCGCTATTATTTCCGGGGTTGGTTCTTCGGGTTGCTCTTCGGCAGTATCGGCTCCGAGAGTTTGAGCGAGATGGTACACATATTCGTCGTAATTGTGCGGATAACGAATTACTTGACCGTTGTTCACTTCGATAATGCCGTTGGCGAGGACGCTGACAAACGTACGGTTGTGACTAATAAATAGAATTGTGCAGTTGGCTTCGGAAAGCGCGCTTGCCAGCGCCTCAACAGTTTCAAAATCAAGGTGATTGGTCGGTTCGTCTAGGAGAATACGGAAATACTTTTTTTCACATCATCGCCGTGGAACAAAAAGTTTCCGGCCATGCGCAAAATTTCTTCAGATTTTGTTTCCGGTGGCGCCATGCGCTCGAGGTATGTAAGCACTTGTTCGTAGGGGAGGAGCATGCTTGGTACGTGTTGGGCGTAGTAACCGATGGAAATATGCGGCCCCCAACGAAATGTGCCGGAGAGCTTTGGTAGTTCTTCGGCAATCGTTTTTAGGAATGTGGTTTTTCCTTGACCATTGTCACCGACAATCGCGATATGCTCACCGCGTTCGATATGAAGATTAATTTCTGCGGCAACAGTTTTTTCTCCGTAACCGATTGCCATGTGCTTCACTGTAAGCGCCGTTCCTTTCCTTTCTTCGACTCGAGGAATGCGGATCCGTGCGGTTTTCATCGGGTGGACGATGTCGATTGTTTTTAGTCTGGCGATTTGTTTTATTTTTGATTGCGCTTGAGTTGCTTTTGACGCACTGAATCGGTCGACAAAAGATTGGAGATGTTTTTTCTCACGTTCAATATTTTTGTTATATTTTTGCACCATCGAAATTTGGGCTTCCTTGTGTGCCAAATAATCTTCGATTGTTCTCGGGTAGAGAGTAATTTTGCCGTGGTCTATTTCCATGGTTTCGGTACAGGTGTTTTTCAAAAATTCACGATCATGCGAAATTATCAAGTAGCTGCCACGATATCGTTTTAGCCATTCCTCAAGAAGAATCAAGGTAGATAGGTCAAGATAATTTGTTGGTTCATCAAGGAGGAGTAAATTTGGTTCGTGGAGTAGGATGCCAGTCAATTTTACTC
>CAZVNO010000030.1:6730-8042 GCA_964628715.1 uncultured Gammaproteobacteria bacterium
AACCACCAGAGAGCGAATCAATCGATTGATTCAAAAGTTCATTTTTCAATTGGAAAGCCCCGGCCAATTTGGCGCATTGCCAGTCTTCCTTTCCGGATATTCTTTTTAAATAATTCATCACTGTTTCATCTGGCTCGTATGGATCGTGCTGCGTGAGATATCCGATTTTTGTATGGTCGTGAATATGGACAGTGCCCGAATCTTTTTCTTCTTGGCCAATAATAATTTTGAATAATGTCGATTTACCGGCGCCATTTCTTCCGACAACGCCAATTTTTTGTTTTTCGGTGATCGACAAACTAGCACCATCCAATATGATGTGTGGCCCGTATGATTTGTGTAAGTTTGTGATCTGGAGAAGGGTGGACATAACGTCCACTATACTAGCAGAAATGGACAACTGACACAAAAACAACTAAAATACACCCACTATGCGTATGTTTCTTGGACTTTTTGCCTTACTCGCGACCCTTGGGATCGTTGTATTTTTGTATAGTCAGTCATTTGATCAAGTTTCGAGGGATGTAAATATGAAAGCAAATGTCGACGCGCGGCTAGAGGATCTAAAAACAAAATTTGATGCTGAAAATAAAATTAACCAAGATGAACTTGGAATTGATACAAGCACTCTCAGGCTGCAGTATTAAAAACCAAAATCCCCGGAGAATCGGGGATTATCTTTGCCTAACTAACGGTGGTGGTGTGCGATTGTTCGCCAATTCATATCAATCTCATCAGTATCGCTTACGTTCCATCCGGCCAATGATACTAGGATGAATCCGATAATAACACTGTTTATCGATTCGACGGTGTTGAAATTGAGGAGAAAAGTCGCCGCGATAAGCCAGATGCCAAATGTTACAATCGTCCAGCTTGTCCAGTTTGTTTTCATCTCATCGCCAAGTTCACGAATCGTGGCAAGCACAATAACAAGAAGTCCGATAACAAAGCTGTGCCAAAAACCGACTGTTGTGCTGTTTATGAAGAAGGGAAAGAGAAGAAGCCACGCACCAGTAGCGATACTAAGATTACTTAAAATTTTTATAGTTCTATCTGTCATATAGATCACCTCCATCTATGGAAGAATAAGTTTGTGTCACTAGTGACAGGCAGCTCGAGCCTATTTTTTGTTTTTTGCTCTGCTGCCTGTCTCATCTATATAAACGTAATCTCAGAGAGAAAGGTGTCATTTTGTATTGACAGAAATGTCTTTAAGGAGTGTACTGGGAGTAGAGGTGATCTTTTGTAATTTTGGTGTATGTATAACGTCAATTTACACCCAAATAATGCAGTTTTTCCATCGCTCTCTGAA
>CAZVNO010000030.1:8052-8347 GCA_964628715.1 uncultured Gammaproteobacteria bacterium
GCTAGTTCGGTTGAGTCAAGTACATCAGGAGTATTTTTCCGCACTTTACAATCGTTATTCTCCTCTTATCCGCAAGTATTTTTTGCACCGCGTGCCAGACCAAGAAACGGCTGATGATTTGACCCAAGACACATTTTCGCTTGCTTTTGAAAAAATATCATCTTTTATAATTCGGGGTGGTAAGTATCATTCTTATCTTTTTCGGATTGCTCATAATGTTCTTGTTAGTTTTTATAGACAGCGTCATCTTGATGTCAGGCTTGACGAAAAGGTGGTCGAATTGTCAGTAGTCGGC
>CAZVNO010000031.1:0-4001 GCA_964628715.1 uncultured Gammaproteobacteria bacterium
ATGCTTTGATGCGTCAAACTGGTATGGTTACCGATGAAGCTGTGAGTATGGATAGCAATGCTCTTGAAAAAGAACGCGGGATTACGATTTACGCCAAGAATACATCCACCTTCTATAAGGAGACAAAAATTAATATTGTTGATACTCCAGGGCACGCAGATTTCGGTTCAGAAGTTGAACGCGTGCTCCGTTCGATTGACTCGGTGCTTTTGATTGTTGATGCCCAGGAAGGTCCGATGCCGCAGACAAAATTTGTGTTAAAAAAATCATTGGAGCTTGGATTGAAACCAATCGTCGTTTTGAATAAGATCGATAAACCAGCGGCTGATCCTGCCCGTGCTCATGACCAGGTATTGGAACTCTTCATGGATCTTGGTGCCAATGATGAACAACTTGATTTCACTACAGTTTACGCTATTGGTCGCCAGGGTATTGCCAAAAGAAATTTGACTGATGAATCAAAAGATTTGACACCACTTCTTGATGTCATTCTTGAAAAGGTTTCACCCGCCCCGGCTGACACAACAAAACCACTTCGCATGCAGCCTTTCAATCTTGGGTATGACAATTTTGTCGGTCGTTTGGCAATTGGACGTGTTTATGAAGGTGTTATTCGAGTTGGTGATAAGGTGATGGTAAAGAACCCAATGAATGGGACAAATCGGAACGCTTCAATTACAAAATTGTTTACCTTTAAGGGTACTATCCGTCAAGAAGCAACTGAGGCTATTGCAGGTGATATTGTGATGGTAGCTGGTATCTCTGATATTGATATTGGTGAAACTATTTGTGTTTCAGCTGACCAGGAAACTTTGCCGGCTATCCGTGTTGACGAGCCAACTATTAGTTTGAATTTTTTGGTTAACAGTTCACCCTTTGTTGGTAAGGACGGAAAATTTGTTACCAACCGTCAGCTCAAGGAGCGTCTCGAAAAAGAATTGGAAGTAAATGTGGGTTTAAAAATTGATTTTTCCTCAAGCGAGTACTATACAGTTTATGGTCGAGGTGAGTTGCATATTTCTATACTTTTGGAGAACATGCGTCGAGAAGGGTATGAGCTTCAGGTTTCACAGCCACGCGTTATTATCAAAGAAATTGATGGACAGAAACACGAACCATTTGAAGAAGCTACAGTTGATATTCCAGAAGCATTTACCGGTACGGTAATTGAAAAGATGAGCAAACGTAAGGGTAATATGGTAGAAATGAAGCCAAATCACGGCATGACTCGCATTATTTTCGAAATTCCAACTCGCGGTCTTCTTGGGTATCGATCAGAATTTGTTATGGATACTCGTGGCGAAGGTATTTTGTGCAGTCGATTTATTGAGTTCCGTCCTTATGTCGGTGAGATCGAAAAGCGTGATGTCGGTTCAATGGTTTCAGGTGAGACAGGTAAAGCTCTTGGCTATTCACTCGCTAATTTGCAAGAACGTGGCGTTCTCTATATCGGGCCAAATACCGAAGTTTACGAAGGTATGGTGATCGGTAATGTCTCCAAAGGAAATGATATGACTGTTAACCCAATCAAAGGTAAACAGCTCACCAATATGCGTGCATCTGGTACTGATGATGCGCTGCAACTAACTCCACCGCTACCAGTGACACTTGAGCGCGGTTTGGAAATTATGGCTGAAGATGAGTATCTTGAAATTACGCCAAAAAATATTCGTTTACGCAAACAGTATTTGACCGAGACTGATCGCAATCGCGCGGGACGCAAAAAATAAAAAACCTTTGTATTTAGATAAGATACTGCTATACTAGCAGTATCTTTCTTTTTGTCATCTCGAGGATCCACCCAGGGTGGAGACGAGAGATCTCCAACAGTAAATTGAATTGAAGATTTCTCTCCGCCAGGGGCGGATCGAAATGACAGGTGTTATTTTTAGTTAAAAGTGGTTTACGTTTAACTATTTTGTATGGAATCAAATCTTCCGATCCAATCAAAAACCTCTCCCAAGGACTTCTTCTTGCACCTCCTTGCCATGATTGCGCTTTATACCAGTGCAATCAGTTTTGCGACTGTTGTTTGGCAGTACATCAATATTGGTATTCCAGATCCACTGGAACAATATTTTTCAGTTGATGCTGCTCGAAGCACAATTCGCCATTCTCTGTCAGTTCTTATTATTTTTTTCCCAACCTACATTGCGACGTCATGGGCGCTTCATAAGAGCTATATGGTTGACACGTCCAAGCGTAATTTATGGGTACGAAAATGGCTTACTTACTTTACTTTGTTTGTGGCTGCGGTCATCATTCTCATTGATTTGGTGTCCTTGATTAATACTTTTTTGGGTGGTGAATTAACGCTTCGTTTTTTCTTGAAAGTCTTAACGGTCTTGTTTGTGGCAGGTTCAATTGGCGGTTATTACATTTGGGATTTGAAAAAATTTAAATAAGAGTGATTCTCTCGTAGCATGTAACATATATCATGTAAAATTGACGGTTTATCTCAATCACGTCAATTTTCATGTGATACATGCTACTTGTTACATGATACATGAATTTTACTATGAAAACATTCATCTCCACCATCATCGCCATTGTCATCATCGTCATCGGCGTTGGTCTTTATCTGTCTGGATCGCCAAATCAGGAGCGCGTTCGCCGCTTTGATGATATCAGATTACAGCATTTGCAGAATATTCAGCAAAGCCTGATTAATTATTGGGAAGCCAAAAGAGATTTACCTGTAAAATTATCAGATATCACAGTTCCGGTTTCTGGAGGAGAAATTATGCCAGTTGACCCAGGTACAAGGACTCAGTATGAGTATAATCGCAAAACTGAGACGTTGTTTACGCTTTGTGCGACGTTTGGGGCAGAATCACGTGATTACGATAATAATTATGGAGGTAAAATTGCTCAGCCTTATCCGGTTTTATCCTATCCAATGGGGCCGATACTTGGGGATCAGAATTGGTCACACAAAGCAGGCCGGGTTTGTTTTGAACGGGCGATTGATCCTGATTTTTTTGCGGTCAAAGGTGGTCCAAGCCCGGATATAAGGTAAGTATAATAATAATCCATTTAAACTCCCAGCAAATTAAGCTGGGAGTTTGTTTTAGAAGATCTACTGTTTATCCCTTTAATTATGGCGAAAAAGATGGTAGGATGCTCCTATATGAAACAGCCAAAATCAACCTCCTGGGGTAATGTCGCCCCTTGGTATCATAATTTACTAAAAGCCAAAAGCGGGACATTTCAGCATGATGTAATTTTGCCAAATTTGTTGCGTCTAGTCTCACCAAAGCCTGGTCAAATGATACTTGACCTTGCTTGTGGCTCGGGTTTTTTTGCTCGTGAGTTTGCGGCGGCTGGGGCAAAGGTTGTTGGGGTTGATATTGCCAAAGAATTGATCGCCTTTGCGAAACAAGAGGTGAAAGGTGTTGAATTTTTTGTTGCCTCGGCTGACAAAATCCCGGTGATCAAAAGCGCTAGTATTGATACGATTACAATTGTGCTTGCTCTGCAAAATATTGAAAATATGGCTGGTGTGTTTACTGAGTGCTCCCGGGTTTTGAAGCCAAATGGACAATTATTTTTGGTATTGAATCACCCGACTTTTCGTGTTCCAAAAGAAAGCAGTTGGGGCTGGGATGAAGAAAAAAATATTCAATATCGTCGGATAGACAGGTATCTCTCCGAAGCTAGAGTCAAGATTGAAATGCACCCCGGTGATGACCCTAGTGTCCATACTTGGTCCTTTCATCGCCCTCTCCAGGTGTACGTAAAAGCTTTGGCAAAAGCTGGTTTTTCTGTTACCAAGTTGGAAGAATGGATTTCGAATCGTCAAGGACCAAAAGGGAGAACTTTTTCGGCACTGGAACAATCACGAAAAGAAATTCCACTATTTTTATTTCTTGGAGCAAATAAAAAATAACTTCTGTATATGAAAAAATTTTCTTTTTTTGCTCTGGGTGTAATTTTGGTCGGTGCTGGGACTATTTATTTTTTGCTTCAACGAGAAATGCTTTTAATTCAGTCTCAAATAT
>CAZVNO010000031.1:4011-7967 GCA_964628715.1 uncultured Gammaproteobacteria bacterium
AACCCCAACATCAACTTTGGCGGGTATTTCAACTACTACAGAACAAGCAACAACCACAAAACCATCTACTGATACAACTTCTGTCCAAACGCCCCCGTCAGAAAAAAATACAACCGGTATCCCATTAAAACTTCCTTCTGGTTTTTCAATTTCTGTTTATGCAAAAAATGTGTATGGCGCCAGAGTTCTTCGTATGGCTCCAGATGGCAATCTTTGGGTTAGTTTGAAGGGTCTGGGGCAATTGGCTGCTTTGGTCGATGCGGATAATGATGGGGTGGCTGAACGAGTGCAGATAATGGTGCGAGGCTTAAATATACCTCATGGCTTTGCATTTAGGTGTTTGTCGGAAATTCAGTGTGAGCTTTATGTTGGCGAAATGAACCAAGTAAGCAGATTTGCTGTTACAAAAAATGGTTCATCACTTTCGATTGGTGCCAAAGAAACAGTACTATCTCTACCATCTGGCGGTCACCAGACTAGGACTTTAATATTTTTGCCGGCTGCTTCTGGGGAAACAAGAGAACATAGATTGCTCATATCGGTTGGGTCAACTTGCGACCTTTGTATAGAGTCTGATGCACGTCGGGGCACTATTCAAGTACTTGATGTTGATAGCGGGGAAAGTAGTACATACGCAAGCGGACTTCGAAACGCAGTTTTTCAAGCAATTCATCCACTTACAAAAGCGGTTTGGGTAACAGAAATGGGCAGTGACCATATGGGTGATGGTATACCCCCTGATGAAATTAACATTTTGGTAGAAGGAAAAAATTATGGTTGGCCGATTTGTTATGGTAAAAATATCCATAATACTACGTTTGATCATAATACATACATTCGTGCTCCGTGCTCAGATCCCTTTGAAGTTGGTAGTTATATCGATATCCCAGCGCATTCAGCTCCGCTTGGATTGGCGTTTGTCCCAGGATTAGTTTGGGGAGATGAATATGCCAATGATGTGTTAGTCGCTTATCACGGGTCATCAAAGAGGTCTCAGTTGACTGGTTATAAAATTGTTCGTATGAAATTAGATTCCACTGGTAATTATTTTGGCACAGAAGATTTTATTACTGGCTGGCAGCATGGTTCTAGGCCTGAGGACGCATATGGGAGGCCAGTAGATATTTTGATCCAATCAGATGGCGTCATGTTTATTTCAGATGACAAAGTTGGACAAGTGTACCGTATTACTCATTAATTTTTTATGAATGAACGTCGGAAGGAAAAAATTGAACGAGTCGTGGCTAGCCGTCAGAGAGGAGTGACTATTGTTCTTGAAGATCTGCATGACCCGCACAATGTAGCGGCAATTCTTCGCACTTGTGATGCTTTTGGTATTCAGGATATTATTTGTGTTTACGAAAAAGAGAAGTACGTAAATCCAAAAAAGGTCGGTAAATCGAGTTCAAGTTCAGCTAATAAATGGTTGGATTTTACCGTGTTTAGGTCGAGTAGTGAATGTATCCAATACTTGAAACAAAATAAATACCGGATTATTTCTACCATGCTAGATGAAAAAGCTGAGCCACTGTCCGATTCAATTTTTATTGATGAACCGATTGCGTTGGTTTTTGGAAATGAACATCGCGGGGTTTCAGATATTATGGCAACAGCCTCGGACAATAAAGTCTACATACCAATGAAGGGGATGGTACAGAGTTTGAATGTATCGGTAACAGCCGCAATTTGTATAGCTGAGCTTGATAGACAGCGCCGGGAGACGGGCAAAGATTTTTCTTTTTCTGATGAGTATAAACAGAAACTAATTGCCGATTTTTTGGAGAGATAAAACAATTAACAATAAGCAATTAACAAAGCATTGTTATTAGTTGATTGTAGATTGTTATATCATTTATGCAAAGTTTTAAGGAAAAAGTTTTCAAAGTAGTTAAGAAAATTCCCAAAGGATCAGTCTTGACTTACAAGGAAGTATCAAGACTGGCTGGCAGCCCTAAAGCATACCGGGCGGTCGGCAATATCCTCAATACGAATTATAACCCGGGGATTCCTTGTCATCGCGTGGTACGGTCAGATGGTAAGATCGGAGGGTATAATCGTGGTTCAGAAAATAAAAAAAGAATTCTTAAATCCGAAGGTGCTCTATGAAAAAACAAAACGTGGTATTGAAACCAGGCAAAGAAAAACCTATCCGATCGCGTCATCATTGGATTTTTTCTGGGGCAATTTCGTCATTGCCAGATTTTGTTGATGGGGATATTTTGGGGGTGGAAAGCGCGCAGGGTATTTTTTTGGGTTATGGATATTTTCATCACCAGACATCTATTTCTGGGCGCATGCTATCTTTTGATGAAACGAGTGGTGTCGAGGCGGTTAAAGAAAATTTGGATAGAGCAATCGCGATGCGCGAAGCGCTGTTTGACCACAAAGAAATCAACGCCTATCGTTTGGTGCATTCAGAAGGGGATGGGGTTCCAGGACTTATCGTTGATCAGTATGCTGACGTGCTTGTGCTTCAGGCAACGACACTTGGAATTGATCGTTTGAAGCCTATAATCGTAGAACATCTCCAAAAGAGATTAAAACCACGAAGTATATTTGAGAAATCCACAAGCCCGAGTCGTCGTGAGGAGGGATTAAGAGACCAAGTCGGCATGTTGATTGGGGAACCGGTTTTAGGGGTTGAAATCAAAGAAAACGGTTTGAAATTTGTGGTTGATATTGTTAACGGACAAAAAACCGGATTCTTTCTTGATCAACGCGAGATGCGAGATTATGTTCGTGAACTGGCCAGTGGCAAACGAGTATTAAATTGTTTTGGGTATACCGGGGGTTTTTCGGTGGCAGCGCTTGTCGGCGGCGCTTTGTCAGCCGATACGATTGATCAGGATGCAGGGGCGGTTGCCTTGGCAAAAAAGAATGTAGCACTCAATAATTTTAAAATAAAAGAAGTGTTATCCCGAGCGGAGCGTAGTGAAGTTGAGGGGGCTGGATTTATTACAGATGATGTTTTTCAGTTTCTCCGAACAAAAGATTTGTCTGGGTATGAACTCATCATTCTTGACCCGCCTGCTTTTGCCAAACGAAAGACAGATGTTATCGCTGCTTGCCGTGGTTACAAAGAGATCAATCGTCTGGCTATGGAGCGTATGCCAGCAGGTAGTATCCTCTTCACCTCATCCTGTTCGTATCATGTTGATGACAAATTATTTCAGACAGTTATTTTCCAAGCAGCACTTGATGCCAAGCGCGATGTCAAAATCATCGGACGTCATCGCCACGCGCCAGATCATCCGGTCAATATTTATCACCCAGAAGGGGAGTATTTGAAGAGTTTGGTTTTATTTATTGGATAAAATAACTTGTTATATTTACCACCATAAAGTGGTTGACAAGTTACTTCTCTAGTTAAAATGTTGTTTTAGTTCTTTTGTTTGTTCACGTTTCAATTTTGTAAAAGTTCGTCGAGTAATATGTGGGCGATCAAGAAGTTCGGCGACCCAGCTACCACCTAGTAAATGCGGCATCATGACATAGCTTGCGCCTGCGTGGTAAAGAGTATCAAGATAAGCAAAATCAGACAGGTTGGCAATCAGGTATGGTGCATGGGAATGTGAGCGAATGTGTTTGACCAGAGTAATTTGGTCAGCAAGATCAGGAATAGTGGAGATAATAATTTTTGATTTGTGGATAGGCATTTCGGATAGGAATTCCACATCAGCTACGTCACCAAAATAGGCGGGTATGCCACGGCTACGCAGAAGTTGAATTGTTTCCGGGTTAAAATCAATCACTGCGAATGACATCTTTTTTTCTTTGAGTCGCTCGCAAATCTTCCAGCCGATTCGGTGGTAGCCTATTACCCAGACATCATATGTTGGGACACGATCCTCGATCTGTTGTTCAGCGTCTTTACCAAAAATTTCAAATAGAGGCAAAAATATACGATATACATGCTCGTTATACATAATTAGATACGATGAAAGAAATATTGTCAC
>CAZVNO010000031.1:7977-8300 GCA_964628715.1 uncultured Gammaproteobacteria bacterium
TGATCGTGAAAACAGCTATTGCCTCTTCGGAAACAAGTCCATGTTCAATGCCAGTAAAAAGAAGGATAAAGCCAAATTCACTGACTTGCGCCGCGGTGAGACCAATTAGAAAACTGTTTCTTCTTGTAAATTTGTGTGCTCGGAAAAGTGTGTATAAAATGGTTGGCTGTATTATTAGGACAAATAGTGACAAAACTATCCCAGGTACAAGTGCTGAAGCAATGCCTGGGAGTGTTAGTTTGCTACCAAGCAGAACAAAGAAAAGAACAAGGAAAAAATCTCGAAGAGGCCGTATGCGGCTACCAATTTCTGTCCGGTATAGT
>CAZVNO010000032.1:0-7989 GCA_964628715.1 uncultured Gammaproteobacteria bacterium
TCCCAAACGTCGAATCATCCTTGGGACCAAAAAACTCATACCCATAAGGTTGTGTGTATGTACTACATCCGGTTTTTCTGCCTTCAAAATACCCTCAACGTATGACATTGATGGTACATGAAACATATCAATGAGATGCCAAACAAGACGGGCTAAGACGCCATGACGATTGGCTTCGGTGTAGAAGAAAAGATTGGTAGGACGATAACGATAAATTTTGACACTTCCGTTTTCTTCTTTTGTTATCCCATTTGGGGCAGTTGTGATAACAACCACACTATGTCCAGCCGACACAAGCCCCTCTACGGTCTTCACCACCACCTGCTCTGCACCACCTCGCGTATAGGGTGGATAGAGATTATTTATAATACAAATCTTCATATAGTATTCATGATACATGCTATTAAAAAACTCATCAACAGTCTCCCCACAAATGACCCACACTTAGCATTTGTCGAAATATCGCGGATAAGATACTATATGACTACTCAAAACTTTGCATACCCTATGGCAAACATCCTTGACCAAGAGAAAATACCGCCACAAAATCTTGAGGCTGAAATGTCACTTTTGGGAGCAATCCTACTCGATAAGGATGCCATGCTGAATGTTGCGGACATCG
The DNA here is from genome assembly GCA_964628715.1 of uncultured Gammaproteobacteria bacterium. Lineage (GTDB taxonomy): Bacteria > Patescibacteriota > Patescibacteriia > Magasanikbacterales > UBA922 > JAHFIC01. The sequence continues at coordinate 623 of CAZVNO010000032.1, forward strand.
TTGATGCTGGTGATTTTTACAAAAATACTCACCGCGACATCTTTGACGCGATGAGTGAATTGTACGCAAAAAATGAACCAATTGATCTTCTAACCCTTGGTAACAGATTGCAAGAAAAAAACCAACTGGAAACCATCGGCGGACGAGCTTATCTGGTTGAATTATCAAATACTGTCCCCACAGCATCGCATGTTGTCCAGTATGCTGAAATTGTACAACGCAAAGCGACCCTTCGTAAACTTTTGAGCGCTGCCGGTGATATCACAAAAATTTGTTTTCAAGAAGAAACACACGATGTTGAAGAAATACTTGATGAGGCAAGTAAACAGCTATACGGTGTAACCCAAAAACACCTAAAACAAACTTTCTCCCCTATCAGAACAATTTTATCAGACGCCTTTGAGCGCATTGATGAGCTTCACAAAGAAAAAGGGAAACTGCGCGGTGTTCCAACCGGTTTCAAACAACTTGATAATCTCCTAGCTGGTTTACAAAAATCAGACCTGGTTATATTGGCCGCACGTCCGTCCGTCGGTAAAACTTCATTTGCGCTTGATATCGCTCGGCATGCCGCTGTTCGTGGAAAAGTTCCAGTTGGAATATTTTCACTTGAAATGAGCAAAGAACAGCTGGTTGATCGCCTGCTTTGTGCGGAAGCTGGGGTTGATCTTTGGCGCATGCGCACAGGCAACTTGTCTGATCGGCCAGATAGCGATGATTTTCCACGAATTGGACACGCGATGGGTGTATTATCCGACGCACCAATTTTTATTGATGACCACCCAGGAAATAACGTGATGCAAATTCGAACCAAAGCACGCAGACTGCAAGCAGAGCATGGACTCGGGCTCATAATTATTGACTACTTACAGCTCATGGAATCCCACAAGAAAAGCAGTAATAGTGACAATCGTGTCCAAGAAGTCAGTGAGATCAGTCGTAACCTAAAAGGCATTGCTCGTGAACTCAATGTGCCCGTACTCGCTCTCTCGCAGCTTTCCCGTGCCGTCGAACAAAGCAAGCCAGCTATTCCGAAACTTGCGCACCTCCGTGAATCTGGTAGTATTGAACAGGATGCCGACGTGGTAATGTTTATTTATCGTAAAGCAGCCGATCGTAACTATCGAGTTGAAGATATACCACCAGATGAACGTCATATTGGTGAAATTCATATAGCCAAACACCGTAACGGTCCGGTTGGAATGGTAAAAATATTCTTTGATGAGACTAGAGCATCATACCGAAATTTGGATACAACTTTTGCCGCCACCCCACAATCAGCGCCGCCAAAACAAATGATAAAACCAGCCGTACCAACATTTTAGAACACAATCCGAATCTACAAATTTTATTCAAATCTACAAATATCCGAATTTGTAGATTGGTAGATTCGGAAATTATTTGTAAATTCGGATTATAATATATGTTTAACAAACTCAAACAGTTTAAAGATTTGCGCGACCAAGCCAAAGATCTCCAGGCAAAGCTATCAGCTGAATCAGTAACCGTAACCGCAGCCGGAGGCTCAGTAAGCCTAACAATGGACGGTAATCTAAGCTTAACAGCATTAGTGATTGATGAAAGTCTTCTCACACCAGATAAAAAAGAAAAGTTACAAAATGCTATCAAAGAAGCTCACTCCGAAGCTATTAAAAAAATCCAGCGGATTATGGCTCTAAAAATGAAAGAAATGGGTGGATTGCCAAATATTCCAGGGCTTAATTAGTTCATAGTTCACAGCCAAAAGCCAATAGATTATTGACTATAAAGAACTATTGGTTCTAGCTATGTACGCAAAACCAATCCAACAACTTATTACCGCTTTTTCCAGCCTTCCTGGCGTGGGTCCAAGAACAGCTGAGCGTTTTGTTTTCTCCTTACTTAAGTCAGGCAAAAAAGACGTGGCTGAATTGACAGTAGCCCTTAAACAGCTAATGAACACCGTAAAAAGCTGTTCCATTTGCTGTGATTTTTCTGATAAAAATCCATGCCAAACATGTAGCGACCCAAAACGTGACCATACTCGCATCTGTGTTGTTGCAGAACCACCTGATATACAAGCAATCGAACGAACTCATTCATGGACCGGACAATACCATGTGCTTCGCGGCGTAGTTGATTCATCGGATCCGGAAACAATCGCGACCATAAAAATTTCAGAATTAATTGATCGGGTAAAAACCCAAGGTATTCGTGAGGTTTTGCTTGCTTTGAATCCTGATGTGCCAGGAGAAACAACTATGCTTTATTTGGATAGACGTTTACGCGAAGTTTCGCCAATACTTTCAATTACTCGACTGGCCAGAGGTTTGCCCATGGGCTCGGATCTACGCTATGCCGATGATATAACACTCGGAAGCGCTTTGAAAAATAGAACCAAGACATAAAAATCCTCCCGCCATGGCGGGAGGATTTTTTTATTTGATGGTGATTTTTGTTTGTGGCTGGCGATGACCATTTGCTCTGCGATATCTGACTTTATTTTTGAACTTTACCACTCGAATCTTTCGAGAGCGAACCTGTGCGTCACAAGTTGCTTTTACTGTAGCGCTAGCAATGTATGGATTGCCGATTTTGACATCAGAGCCATCATCATTGGCTGTAAGTAAAACTTTATCAAACAAAATTTCAGCTCCTGGCAGAACGTCAAGCTTTTCAATACTAAGCGACATGCCGCTTTTTACCAGGTATTGTTTTCCGCCGGTTTCGATAACAGACAACATACCAATCATTTAATAAATAGAAAGTAAGAATAGTCTACCCTATTTCACCTTTTTCGTCAAGTGGAGGCTCTCCACAGATACTTTTCATTTTTTTTAGCTACAATAAGCCATTTTTTACGCTAAACCTCACTCCTGCCGAATCGCCTCAATTGGATTGAGATTCGCTGCTCTGCGCGCAGGATAAAGTCCAAAAACAAGTCCAACAATTGTAGAAAATGCAGTTCCCAAAATAACAGAAAAAAAAGATAAAGAAAAATTAAGCTCAAAACCAATTAATTGCGCCACAAATGTAAGCAAAAACGAAAATAAAGCACCGGCAAATATGCCCAAAAAACCACCAAGGAGCGTGATCACAACCGCTTCAACTAAAAATTGAAGGAGTATTGCTTGCTTGCTAGCACCTACAGCTTTTCGAAGACCAATTTCAAAAGTGCGTTCAATCACAGACACATACATCACATTCATAATTCCGACACCGCCAACCAAAAGCGAAATACTTGCCAGACCGACCAGAAGCCAAGTCATAGCACTAACAATCGTATTCACTGACTCAAGTGATTCAGCCATGGTTGATACTCTAAAATCATCCTTATCAGGGCTGTAAATCTCATGTCTCTGGCGCATAAGAGCGGTAATTTCAGCCGCCGTATCTTCAGCAATACTATTGTCACGAGTATTGGCTACAATCCAAGAAACATGACCAACCGCCAATATCTTTTTTTGAACAGTCCTGAGTGGTAAAAAAAGAACATCATCAAAATTAAAAAAACCAGTAGCGCCTCGTTGTGCCTCCACTCCGATTACCTGGTAAGAGCGGCCATCGACTGTAATTGATTTACCAATCGGGTCATCATTGGCAAATAAATCTATTGCCAGATCTGAGCCTAGCACAGCGACTTGTGCCAATGATTTGTCCTCTGCGTCAGTAAAAAATCTTCCTTGCGCCACAGCATTAGGATCGATATCATGGTAAGTCGCTGTTATCCCAAAAATTGTCGGGCGTTTTTTTTGACTACCATATGTAACTATTGACTGCGTAGTAATTCCAGAGTACGACTTATCAATATTTTTTAGCTGATCAATTGCTTCTGCGTCATTTTGCGTCAATGTGGTTATAACTACCCCCCTAGCAGCATCATTATTAAACTCACCCGAAGCCGTTGAAGGCACTTTAACCTCAATATTTATCCATCTATCACCAAAACTTGCAACTTGACCTAAAATCAAACTTTTTACAGCATTGCCAGCCGAGAGCACGATTATCACCATGGCAATGCCAATCGTAATACCAAAAACCGTAAGTACGGTTCGACTTAAATTATATCGAAGTTGTTTGATCGCAAATTTAACTGATGAACTGAGTTGCGCGAGCATAATTCATTATTATTCATTATTCATATCGCAGCGCCTCAATCGGACTCAAATGGCTGGCGCGCTTTGCCGGCAGCAATCCAAAAATTAAACCAATACTTGCCGAAATTAAAACAGCAATAAACATTGCTAGTGGAGAAATACTCCATACATACTCATACCCAAGTGATCTGACAACAAACGCTACAATCCCAGAAACTATTGTGCCAATAATAATTCCAATAATACCACCAATAAGCGCTAGAGCGATTGTTTCAGCTAAAAATTGATTACGAATATCTTTGCTGGTGGCACCCACGGCTTTTCTAAGGCCAATTTCTCTAGTTTTTTCTTTGACGGCTATGAGCATTATATTCATAATACCAACCCCGCCAACAAAGAGAGATACTCCGGCAATCGCAGTCAAAAAAAACTTCAAGACATCAGTTACTGTACCAAGAACATTCAAAAGTTCAGCCACTTTCCTAACAGAAAAATCCAAGTCGCCATGACGCTCTTTGAGTGTTTGTGTTATTTCTTCAACAGTTTGATCAAGATAAGCCTCATTATCAACGCGCATACGCATAAAAGCGACATGACGTACACCAAGCAGTTCGCGTTGGACAGTTGTCAATGGTAATAAAACTGACTTATCTTTATTTTCAAATCCAGATGACCCTATCGGAGACAAAACACCGATAACCTTAAACTTTTTTTTCTTGATACTTATAGTTTCACCGATTGGATCCTGATTACCAAACAAATCTTCTGCCGTCCCTGAGCCGATAACCGCTACCGCGTCTTGATTTCCCATCTCAGAATCAGAAAAAAAACGCCCGGATTTTAACGTAACTTTCTCAACTTCCAGATAACTTGGCGTAGTCCCTGTGTATGTCAGTGATACTTCCTGCCCCCTCCAGCTCACAACATCATTTCCAGAGATATACGCTGCTAAGTTTTTTAAATGATGGACATTATTTTTATCCATCAAAGCCAAGCCATCCTCATATGTTAATGTTGTTATCACAATACCAAGTGCTGCTGCCGGCGGGCCCTTTTCATCCGAAGCCCCAGCAAGAACACCGATCATGTCAGTCCCCCGCTTTCTAATTTCATTGGTAATAAGACTTTGAGCTCCGGCACCAATTGACGACACCAAAGTTACCGCCATAATCCCAATAATAAGGCCAAGCATCGTGAGAAGCGAACGGCGTCGGTTGACTTTTAGGCTCGCCAGAGCTGTTTTTGCCAAGCGAGTTAATCGACGATACATAATTTATTTTACTTTTGAAGTACTGAATCTTTGGCCGAACGACGGTGGGTATTTTGTGTATCAGACAAGAGTTTACCATCTTTGATAGACAAAATACGAGCAGCATGAAGGGCAGTATCTTGCTCATGTGTCACCATAATTATGGTGTGGCCAGATTCATTCAAAAGCTGAAGAATTTGTAATATTTGTCCGCCAGATACAGAATCCAGATTTCCAGTCGGCTCATCCGCAAAAATAATATCAGGCTCGTTTACCAGCGCTCGAGCAATCGCCACACGTTGTTTCTCCCCTCCAGAAAGTTGATTTGACAGGTGATCCGCGCGATGACTCAGCCCAACAGACTCAATCGCTTTTTGTACCATTTCGTTTTCATTTGTGACCGGAACTGTTCTGTATTGCAAAGGCAAGCGAACATTTTCCCGAACAGTTGTTCGAGGCAAAAGATTGAAAGATTGAAAGACAAAACCAACCCGTTCGTTTCTCATTTGTGCCAAAGATTCATCTTCAAAATGACTGGCGTCTTTGCCATCAAAAAAGTACTTACCATCACTAATGGTGTCCAAAAAACTTAAAATATGCATGAGGGTAGACTTGCCAGAACCAGACGGACCCATGATTGCCACAAACTCGCCTCTCTGAATTTGGAAGGTAATACCTTTGAGAACCTGGAGTTCTATACCATCGGCTTGGTATGCTTTTTTAATATCTTTTAGATCAATAAGAGCGCTCATACAACATAATACTCGCAAATCTATCAATTTTCCTTTATGAAAGTTATGATTTCATCCCCTTCATTTAGACCACTTTGGGCCTCTACCTTACCTTCATCTCCGCGCAGACCAACAACAATTTCCTTCTCTTCATACTTGGCTGTTTTTTTGTTTGTCAAAACTCGTACAATTTTCTTACCGTTCTTTTCCAAAATAGCACGCTCTGGAATTACCAGTACATTGTCTCTGTGATCGGTCAAGATCTGCACATTTGCCGTCATACCCGGACGGACACCAACATTTTTGGTATCACCAAGTAAAATTTTTGTTTTATAGTAAACAACACCTGAGATTTCTGTTTGAGCCGGGTCGATTGAAAACACCGAACCAGTAAACTTTTGATCAGGGAAAGAATCAAAAGTAATCACCACCTCATCATGTACAGACACTTTTGACACGTCTGACTCTGAGATATCAAGATCAACCCGAACCTGAGGAGAAATAATTGTCGCAATTGGTGAATTAACAGTGATGGTTTTCCCAATTTCCAAATCAAGATTTGCCAAAACGCCATCAGCTGGAGCCACCAAATTTGTTTTATCAAATCCAGCTCTTGAGGCCACCACAGCGCTCTGATTTCGGGCGACATCAGCTCGCAATCCTGCCACATCAACATCACGTGGTTTTGCCACCAATCCATTATATGATGCCTGAGATGATGCTAGTGAGGCTTCCTGAACCTGGAGATTTGATTGTGCCGACGATAGATCAGCGTCCGCTTGCCGTTTTGCTGTGTCCAAATCTGACAAAGCTTTTGTGTATGCTATTTGATAATTATTGAAACTATTCTTTGCAGTTTGCAATGCTTGCCCACCAGACGTCAAACTTGAAACTGCGATATTTACAGAGGATTGCGCGGTCGCAATAGATGTTTTTAGTGTATCAAGTCGTGTTTGTGTCAAAACTCCAGTTGGTGTACTAACACCCAACATAATTTGCACGTCATAAAGATTGGATTGAACAGCAGTGGCGGCTAATTGCATGCGAGTTAAAGCCAAATCAATATCAGCATGCAACGAGATGCTCGATAAAACGTTTACAAGTCCACGTGCATCGCTCAAACTTGTTTTGGCCGCTCGATAACTTGTCTTAGCAGTATCAATTTTACCCAAATTACCAGATGAAAGATACGGAGTAATATCATAATTGGCAAGCGAACTATCAATCGACAAAACTTGATCAGAACTATTTAACCCATCAGACAAGGTAGCGCCGACTGATTTAAGAGTATCCACTAAACTTGCATAAGAA
>CAZVNO010000032.1:7999-8255 GCA_964628715.1 uncultured Gammaproteobacteria bacterium
ATTGACAATCTGGTTATTATCCGGACTTCCGGAAACTAGTTGTAAATTATTTCTAGCAGTGTCCAAAACACTTTGTGCCGCAGCAATGCTAGCATCGCCAGTTACTCTTGTTTTATCCAGCTGAGTACGTGCCTGAGCAACAGATGCGGATAACTGATCTATTCCAGCCTGCGCTTTTGCAATATCTTCTTTTGTTGGACAAGCAAGCCTAAGATTTAATGATGCCTGAGCAGCAGACAAAGCAGCCTCAGCTTGG
>CAZVNO010000033.1:0-8236 GCA_964628715.1 uncultured Gammaproteobacteria bacterium
CGAGATTGAATAATCTTTCCTTCTTTTGAGATCAAACGAACAATCGACAAATCAACCGGTAATTTTGTCAAACTATTGTATACCATCCCCCACTTTTCACGCTTTTTTCTGCCGAAGATGAGCAAAGGCTGTAAAAACAAATATCGAAATAGTGGAATCGCTGTCTCAACCAGAGATGGTATCACGACAACAGAAACACCAATGACTGTAGCTGGTTGAACCACATGTTCTGCTACTCGTTTCACTTCAGGGTCATTGACAAATTGTTTTACTTTTTTTGCCGCTCGGCGCAAATTTTCTCTGATATCGCCAAATAACTCTGCCGCTCTGGCTCCAATTTCATTTAGCGTACCCAGCAAAGTTCCATCTGACAAAAGTGTCAACTCAATCCTGGGATTAAAAACATGATTTGAAACATTCATCGTCAAACTTCTTTCAACGTAACCATCAAGCGAAATCGTAACACGATAAACCCCATTTGGAACCAAAAAGCCAAATTCACCATTTAAATCTGTTTGAGTTGGATTTTGCTGCAAAAATTGGCTGCCATTCCACGTATCACCATTGTCATCAAGCAGCAATACTGTCGCCTGCGATAAATTGTCGCCAGTTGAACTTTGCACTGCCCCAAAAGGTAAACTTTCAACCGCAAACGGAATGATTGCTTGTGAACTGTTCCCATAATTCGCTATTACCACAGCATCATATCTGCCGACTGGCGGCATTATCACATCAACAACAAAACGATCCGAGATACTATCATATATAAGTGAATAAGGATTACCGTTCAGCTCCAAAATTGTAGAGCTAACGTTTTCAGAAAAAGGAATCAAGGCGCTAATTGTTAACTGATCGCCGGGAAGACTGTAGACAACACCATCAATCAGATCAGCCGCTATAGTTCGCTGCGCGATAAGCATCTGAATTGTATTCCCAATTGGATTCAAAATTGTCTGAGTGCCCGGGACAAATGGTAAATTTGGAGTAGTGGTTGGCGTTAAAATCGTCAAATTAAACTCACTTGTATCATTTGGGCTTGAACAGCCAGGATCTGCCATGTCCACAAAGCTATCACGATCATTATCAATCAGATCATTGCAGGCCGCCGGCCCTTCTAGTTGGCACGAACTTGAACAACCATCTCCATTTAGAACATTACCATCATCACATGTTTCGCTTTGATCAATTGTTGAATTACCACAAACCGGCAAAACTTCCATCTGGCATGTATCTGAACAGCCATCACCGATTGTCAAATTACCATCATCACAAACTTCTCCTGTCTCAAGAAATAAATTGCCGCAAACTGGTTCTTCCAAAAAACACAGACCAGAACAACCATCATGGTCAACTCTATTACCGTCATCACACTCTTCACCCGAATTTAAAACGTTGTTACCACAAAGAGCTACAGTCTCTCTAGTACAAAAAGAAGAACAGCCGTCACTATTTCTTGTATTCCCGTCATCACATTGTTCGTTGAAATCAAGAGTGCCATTTCCACACACACGCGAATTAACCCCGCAAGTACTTAGGCTGGCTTGTACATTTTGGATATTTAATGTCAAATTGACAAGCGAACCGGTTTCTCTATCATATGAATCAATCAACCGATCTGGATTTGTCAAAAAAACAACGTTTCTTCTTTCTCCGGAGGCTTGGGACTGAACATATGGAAAAGTTGCGGAAAAAGTTGGGATTATTGGCACAGGCGGGATGGGCAAAACACGATAAACACCACTCCCTGTCACAAATGGCGAACTCCCCTGCGGTGTCCAAAGTCGATACGACCCAGCCAAAGTATCCTGGTTAATGCAAAGTGGCTGTGATGATACATACAAAGTTTGATCACCAACAGCTGCCACCCTCCAACCAGAAAAAGCCAATGGCGAACGCGAGTAATTACCATTGTAAGCTGCTGACCAAGTGATTGAACCATCGGCGCGCAGAATAAACGGAGCGATGTTTTGATTAACTGAAAAATAAGTCTTTGGATAAAGATGTAATTCTGCCACATCCGGCAAGTACGCAGTTGATTGCGTCAAACTAAAAATTCGATATGAATTTCTGGGATCCAATCCACGACTATCAATTCGAACTAAATAGCCTTGCATTGTAAAATTTGCCCCAGAAGCATCATAAGAAACAGAAAAAATATTATTAAATTCCGAACCCCAGCTTAAACGTCCATCAGCAGAAACAGTAAATCCGATGTTATCAGTTCGAAAATCGAAATACCAAACACCAGGCTGTAGACCGGTTGTAAAAATTCTTGCACCCCGCATTCTAACTGTCGGTATAGTAACGGTAATTCTTCCTGGTTGATTTGTTACCAAAAATTGCGGCCAAATAGATAAATCAGTCATGTCCACAGTTACTCGCGGACATCCATTTGACGTATCAATAACTGTCCCGGATGGCGTATCAATTTGACCTGGATTATTCAAGTCGCACAAATCAATATCGTCCGTAACCCCATCGTTATCGCGATCACCCGGTACGGTTGGAATAACTGATACCGAAACACCATTACTATTGTTTCCTGATGTATCGACAGCAAAAATCGTATAAAAATATTCAGTATTATTGATCAAATTGGAATCCAAATATTCACGCGTTCCCCTACCGACAGAGGCAACAAAAGTACCATCGCTTATTGTTTGTGGAGCAGAACCAAGATTGCGACGAATATTAAAAGAAGCCAAATCAGAAATTGCATTAGAATAAGTCCAGGTGAGAAGAGCAGCTCGATCGCGCGGATTAGCTCGAAAATCTGAAACGTCTGGTGGCGGCACAGATTCACGGTCAGTCTGAAATTGACCAAGCGCAGTGCTGGCGTTTGGAACTACATCAGCACAAGTAATTCGAAAAAAATATGCAGTATTGGAAATTAAATTTGACAAAGAAACTTGAAAATCATTATCCGGCAGAATTGTGACAACAGACGAATAAGTATAAGGAGCAACACCATCCAAATCATAAGAAAAGGAACAACTATCAACAATTGTGTTATCGATTGCACGCCAGCTAACTAAGGCAGACACAGACGTTGGCACGCTTGCGACATTACTGATTACTGGTGATTCAGTATCTTCATTCAAAGTTGAAAAAGTACCAATATATGTACCAGTCTGGTTGATTTGGTCAACACAGCGAATGCGGTAACTATAGCTAGAACTGACAGACAAACCAGAGATGTCTACCATTTGAAATCCTTGATCTTCTTGAGCGTTAATCGTGCCGGTATAATCACTTGTAACGCCAATATCCACAAGTAAATGATTGAACATTTTGGACATGCCAGCGTATCCGAGCTGAAACCTGAGTTGGCACAACTTCAACATCAACAATCACTGGACCAAGCGTGGGTGGTATTGGCGCCCCAGCACCACCGCCGCTACTGCCACCACCGGTATTACCACCACCCGAAGAAACTGCCCCGACCTGAGCCTGGATATTTACATTACTACTACTCGTATCCGCAAAAACAAAAGAGAGAAAACAAACATTAAAAATTAAGACTATCAGAAGCAAGGATAAAATTCGCCACTTATTTTGGCCAAATAAGTTATTCATAAACTATGATTGTTTTCTTTTTTTGATAAAGCTAATAAGAATCAATCCAAAAATTATCAAGATAAAACCAAGGCTGATTATCGACCACAATGGAATATGCCAAAGCAATATTTTTTTTATAATTACCTGTTCAGGATCACCATAACGAATGTTTGTTTGGATATTTATCGGACCGATAGATTCCCATGACTTAATATCCAAAATAAATGAATCATTTTTAATTGTATCAGGCAAAATCTGACGCTCATTTGGATTTAATTTTCCTTGAGCAATCCGGCGACCAAATAAATTTGAAGCGAAGATTTCGCCTGAAAATTGAGTCGATACAGTTCCAGAATTTTTTATAGACACTGTAACCGGAATTTTTTGAACAAAGGAAAAACTTGGCGCTGAAATTTTTTCAATGGACATTTTTTGCAATGGTTGGCCGGCAACCTGGAGCGTAAGCAACGCCCCGCCTCGCGCACCAGCAAAGACATTTTCGCCATTTATTTTTTTTGCGATTTGACGAACAAAAAGACCGATCAAGTGTGTCTTTGGTTCAGCGTCAACCGGAACAAAAACTGGAAAGAAAATATCAACTTGTTTACCCGGAGCAATCGATACTTCCACAGAAGAAGGGCGAATCCAAGCGGTTGCCATATCCACCGCGCCAAAATGCGGTCGACGCAAATCATCTATCGTGTAAGCTTCAACTTCCGGGACAACAGTCATATTTTCCGAAGTATCATTTGTAACCTGCAGAGTCAGTACTGTTTGTTTTCCAGATTCAATATCAAGCTGAATTTGTGCCGGTGAAATGACAATCGCTTTTACCAAAGATGGCGCGAAACAAACAGCGATAAAGCCGGTGATAATACATAATGTGAAATATTTGGACAGCATTCTCATAGACTAAGGATTCACGGTTGCTGTAAAAGTTACCGTATGACCATATGTTCCATCAGGTGTAGCCGAACTTATTGCCGTATGAAAAATAACCGCGGTTTCGCGAGCCGTGATACGTCCATTTGCCGAAGCAATAAGCACTGAATTGTTAATAGCCGTGTCAGTCGATAATAGACCGTCAGCGCCGCTGGTTTGGATGCCATACTCTTCTGAACCAGCCGTCACAGCCCCATCACCAACATCATCAATATCATTAGCGCCTGATCGCAAATTACCGTCTTCTGATACAGATAGGCTGTAGCCAGTCTCAGAGTCGGTCGAGATTGTCGTGGTTACATAAGAAACAGCGACATTGCTGGTCGACAAAGTGCCAATTGATAATGTCGAAGCTGATAGTGAAAAAGTTAACACTCCTTTTTCCTGAGCTTGGACACCACCTCTAACCTCAACACCGCCACCAGACGTAGATGTCGCGATATTTCCGCCAACGCCAGTCAAAGTAATCGTACCTCCGGCCTCTTCACCACCAGGCACAAAACTAAAACTATCAGAATAAATTTCAATATTATCTCCGCTCATAGTGGCATACATAGATACCGGCCAAGCCAGAAGCAGAAAAAATATAAAAAGATAATGTCGATGCATACAAACTAATTATTGCAAATTACGAATTTTTTGGGCGATCTCTGAATTATTTGGATTCAATGACTGAACTCGATTGTAGTATTCAAGCGCCTGATCTCTTTGGCCTTTTTGCTCATAGAGCAACCCCAAACTATACAGCGCGTCTGAATATGTTGGCGCAAGAACAATCGATCGTCTCCATAATTCTTCGGCGCGAACAACATCATCACTCGTATTGCGATTATAAAACAAACGTCCCAGTTGAAATAACAAATTCGGATCAGCATTCACGTTATCAGCTAGTGGCTGTAATAGTGCAATCGCATCAGAAACTTTTTTTTCTTCTTCAAAGATATGCGCCAGCGCGATATAAGCCGCTGAGCCGGATGGTTTGAGCTGAATAGCGCGGCGATATGCCTCAATCGCCGCATCCATATTGCCGGCAAACTCTTCAACATTACCCAATTGAATTTGGAGAGAGGCGCTGGCTGGCTCTAGGGCAAGAGCCTGCGTAGTTGCATCTCGAGCCCAATCATTGGCATCTTTTGTAAAAATTCGAGCGTTCTGATACATGATCGACAGTGCTTGCCAGCTTTCGATATTTTTTGGTTCCGAAGCGGTCGCTTGCTTTGCGGCCTGAACCGCACCAGCCAAATACGCCGCAACTTTTTCTTGATCTGGCGGCGTGTTGGCGGCTTCATGCTTGGCCTGATCAAAATATACTGATGCCAAAGCCAATGAATACTCCGCGTACCCGGGACGCTCTTTTAGAGCTGATCGAATTTCTTTTTGACGTTCGTTTTGATCGCTTATTTTTTCCGCGCGAGAAAAAATTGTTTCGGCCAGATACATCTGAGAATAAAAGTATCCACCAAAGACAACACCAACAGCCAGAACAACCGTACTAAATGAAAGCGCCAAGGTATAATGCGGAGCTGCATTCACATCGTACACTCGCTGTACTCGGACTTGTGGCAAAAAACTGGAAATACCCACAACTCCAAGCGCCAAAAATGTCCACCAGAGCCACCAGCCAACCAGAGTTTGGAATGAGAAAAAGAAACTGGCCGTTAGGGCAAACCAAACTATTCCAACAGTCGCTATTTCCATCACTTCTTCTTGAACTCGACTTTCCGCAAAAATAATTTTGTAACTTTTGGCGCATTCACGCCACAGATGCAAAAACATTCCGACAAAAACCAATATCAAAAAAACAAAGACAAAGGATGATAATATTCCGCTCTCTGCTAATAGCGCGATCGCAGTACTGTAAGGCGAAGCAAAACGAATTGATTCAATCTGATCAACCGTATTGAATTCAGCAGACCGAAAACGAGGAAAAATATAAGCAAAATTTCCCAAGCCCTGACCCACAAAAAAAGTAGAAGCGTTTTCCAAAAGACCATTCAGCCCAATTGAAACCGAAGGCGCGGCGCCGAGCGCCACCTCAACCGGAAATTGTCCGGCAAAAAATGACCTCAACTGAGTCACTGACATGATTACGCTTGTCAGGAAGAGAAACAAGACAACCGATAAAACCAACCGCCGGCGAGCCAGAAACAAAACACTGCCAACAATAAGGAGAAGCAGTAAACCAATCCCGTAAACCACCCAAGCAACAGTAAAATCCAATCTAAGCAGGGCAAAAAAACTTAAAAAGGCCGCCAAACATGGGATAATATAGGAATACCACTTCCCTCCTCCGCGAATAATTTTACCAAGCGACAATACCCCAACAACCGCCACATAAGAACCAAAAATACTTGAAAGTTGACTTATAGAATTTGCCGGTAGCCACGGAGCGATACCCAAAAATCCAAATTCTCTGACGAAAAATAAACTTATTGATAATATCCCAGAAATAAGTAAAACCTGAAGTATATTTCGGACAGACCGAAAATCTTTTGTGTATTGAACCAAAAGCCAATACCAAAAACCACAAATAACAAAAAATAAACTATGCAGAACAAAAACAGACGGACGACCAAATGCGCTTACAGTCGGAATAACTGAGAAAAATACTGATAAAACTCCAAAAAGGACAAACGCCAGTATCGGAAAATCAAGAACTGTTCGTTTTATTTCTATTTGCCGAATAATCGCCGCCCGAAGCAGCCAAAAAAACACCGAGGCGCAAACGACAAACACCAAAATAAATTCTTTGGGAAAATCCAGTTGATCGCGAGTAAATGGAAATACGATGAGAGGGATAAAAGCCAGCGCGAGATACAAAAAAACACGAACAATACTGTCGAGAAATCGATACTGCCGGCTATTTTGAGCAAAATACTCACGAATACTATTCATACGGTGGATACAAGCAACACCGTTAACATCGCGAAAGTATTACACGATGGACGATTAGAAAGAAGCGATAATACCGCCACCAAGACAAACACCCGATTGGTAGAAAACTGCAAATTGACCGGGGGTTGGAGCGCGAGTAGCCTTTGCAAATTGGAGAATAATTTGATCCTTTTTTCCAATTCTCAAAACTGCTTTTTGCAAAAGCTGACGATGACGCAATCGCACTTCACATTTTACTGGAAAACTCTTTGGCTGTCCATTGGTCCAGTGCACATCTGTCAAAATAATTTCTTTTTTGTACAACATTGGGTCATTTTCATGTCCGACAATCAGAAGATTCTTTTTCATATCTTTATCAATGACAAACAAGGGTTTATTGTTCGTTGTTCCTTGTTCATTGTTTCTTGGGCCAAAATGCCTCTGCCCGATAGTATAAAACGGCAAACCCTCGTGAGCCCCGACAACTTCCCCATTTGTTTGAATAATTTTGCCTGGTTTTGGCTTTATTTTTTTCTGCAAAAATTCTTTCATCGGGACCTCGCCGACAAAGCATATCCCCATACTCTCTTCCTTTGTGGCCGTTGGTAATTTGAACTTTTTGGCCAGAGAGCGCACTTGTGGCTTGGTATATTCCCCGATTGGGAATAGGACATGCTGAAGTTGCTCTTGGTTTAATTGATGAAGAAAATATGTTTGATCTTTGTTTTTGTCTTTTGCTTGTAATAATTGATACTGTGCCGTAGTGCTTAGGTGCTTGGGTGCTAAAGTGAGATTTGCGTAATGTCCTGTCGCCAATTTTTCAAACCCATGCTCCCGCGCCCAATCGAGCCAAACACCAAAT
>CAZVNO010000034.1:0-8151 GCA_964628715.1 uncultured Gammaproteobacteria bacterium
AAAGGCATTGGCGAAAAGCCAATGTTTTTCATTTCTGTTGCAATTGGGATCCTGATCCAACCATTTGGAACTCGAAAAGCGGGGATAACACAGACAACAATTCCCCCTGGCTTTAATACTTGGTGTAAAGCTACAAAAGCTTCGCGGTAAAGTTTTAAAAGTGTTTGTGATTGGGTTTCGAGAAATTTAACAGATTCGTTGCCATGGAGAGGATTGCCCAAAAATGGTTCTGTTACGACAACATCGACGGATTTTTTTGGCAGCTGTTTATCGATTTTTTTTACATCAGAGACAAACACTTGTAATTGTTTGTTGCCTGTGGCTGGTTCTTGACGGCTCTGCATCCATTCTAGATTTTTTTTGGTATCAGCAATTGCTTTCGGGGATAAATCGCTACCAATAAGAGAGTTATATCCCAAGTCCATTGCTTCGGTGAGTACAGTGCCGGAGCCGCAAAATGGATCGAGGAGTGTGGCTGTTTTGGGTGATTCTGACAGATTGATCATCATCCGAGCAAGTTTTGGTGGCAACATTCCACTCCTGCCATCGCTACCTGGTCTGCCAAAATCACGTTCTGTTAATTCTTCGATTGGTTGAATCGCTTCGGTCACATATATATTTTTTCCGACAATTGTCAGATCACCTTGATGGGCGACAAGGTTATTGTGGAGTATGGTAGCGGTGTTTTTTGGTTCGATATATCGGACAGAACGGCCCAAATTTTTTAGTTCTTTTTTTATTGTAATAGCCAAGCTGCGATCCTCGGCCCCACTGATTGAAAATTCAATTTTTTTTGTTTGTGTAGTTTCGAGGTGATGATAAATTGCGGTCTCGATGGGTTCTTCATTTGGAATCTGACGTGTGATTTTGATTGTCCCACCAAGTTCCTGCATGATTACATTTGGCGCAATTGGTTTTGGCGTTTCGATAATCCAGTGTTCGTTGTTTTCTCGGAGTAGAGTGTACTCAATATGAAGGCGAGAAAACACCGCGCGAAGTTCGGCAGTGGAAAGTTGTGGTTCTCGGCCAAGTATAAACAGGTACGTTGTCATATCAATTAATTACAGTGATTCGGCTGGAGTTGATGTTGGGCTTGAAAACGGATCACGGGTTATTGTAATTGGAGCTGGGCTGTGTTTTTTGTCCCAGGCTTTTTCGACTCGGTCGAGTTTGTCAAATTGAATCGCTTCTGCCGGGAGTTTATTTTTGACCAATGAAATCAGCTCATTGCTTTGGATGACACGATACACGTTTTGTTCAACAAAAGCAACAATAAAAAATGCTCCAATCAGGTATAGGCCGATCACGATGATATTTACAAGTCTAAGCCAAAAAAAATGATGAAATTCGGCTTTTGCGTGCTGCGGGTCGAGAGATTTTCTTTTAAATATTTGCATATTATTTTTTGTCTTTTACGTAGACTCTGGCGTCAAATTTTAGTATGACGATATCGCTGTCGGCGCCGGTTAAATTTTTATTTTTTTGCCACTCCAATTTATCAATAAAAATATAATAGGGGAGTTGTTCCAGAGCTTTCAAATATCGGAGTTGATTGATAAATGTGCCTTTGTTTGTGATTGAAAATGAGACTGATGGCAGATGTATAGCAAGACGGGGTGATTTTTTGTCTACCTGGTCGATCGTATCGTTTTGATTAATGGTAAAATCTTGTTTAAGTTTGTAATTGTCGGCAAGAGCTTCAAGGGTTGTTATGACATCCAGTTCTGTTCCGTGGTTTATGATTGCGCCTCGGTATTGATTTGTCTTTGTGCTGATTGATTCAAGATTTGCGATAGATTTGCGAAGGAGTTTTGTTTGTTCGTATTGACGCTCAAAGTATGTTTCAACGTCACTGATATTTTTTTCGAGTGAAAAAATTTCTTTGACTGTCGGTAAAATTATAAAAATAACCAGAACAGCCGCAAGCGCCACCATAAGCGTGCTGGTAATAATTGCTCGTTGTCGCAGTGAAAATGATGGCATACTAATGGATCTTTGCCGTGATCGAAAATGAAACGTTTGTTTTATCTGTAAACTGAGAAAGAGGAAAATTGACTGACGCGATCAGACTGTCTGTTTCAAGATTTTTTTTGAATAAGAGAAGATCATCTCGGGTGTCAGCTTTGCCCGCAAAAGTATATTCTTTTTTTGGCGTATCCAAAATAAATTGTTGCAATGTCACTCCAGGCGGTACCAATGTGTTCAAGTGGGCGATTGTTTCTGTCCATGGACTGTAGGCTTTTTGGAGTTTTTCGGTTTGGTCAAGAATAAAATTAATATCTTTCAGTTCACGATTTTTATTTACCTGTTGGTTTGAAATACTGGCCAAATTGGTCGCCAAACTATTGAAGTGCATTCGAAGAATATAATAACCGCCGAGCAGTAGTATCCCGACCAGAGCAAGAAAGATAATAAAAGTTTCGATTAAATTTTTTATAAATTCGCTCAAAACCAAACGTTCAAGAAATTTTCTTTTTGATGGGGGTAATAGATTTAGGCGAATCGGATACATAGGTCTTACAAAGCATCAGTTCTAAAAAATGGATTGGCAGCAGCTCTGAGTCCAAGCCCAATCGCGGTCGCGTAACCCAGAGACTCCTCGGTGGAAAGCGGCGGAAGTTTCCGGAGAGATAAATTTTTCCAAACATTGCCGGGCTGGGCGGTAATACCTAGTTTTTCGGTCATGATTTCATCTAGTTTTTTCATGCCGGCGCCGCCTCCGCACATTGTAATATGAGTGACTTTATTTGCACCAGGGAAGTGCGAATAATAAAAATCAATTGCTCGTTTTACTTGTTCGATCAATTGGTCGGTGATTGACGTGATCGCTATCCAACACGGTTCAACTGTTTTGTCGTAGGCAAGACCAATTTGAATTTTTTGTTGCTCCGCAGTTTCGTATGGAATATGGCATTTTTGTGACACCGTCGTTGTCACTAATTCTCCAGAAAATGGGAGCGAGATACTATATTGGATTTGGTCATGATCATAAATCGTGATGCTTGAACGCGTTGCACCTAGATCCAAAATCGCGCGCGCTTCATTTTCATATACTTTTTTTGCCGTTATCATGGAACGCGCGATCGCCAAAGTTTCAATTTCAAGCGCCATGACTCCCAAGTCCATACTTTCGAGCAAATAAACATACGTGTCAGCAACTTTTTTTGGGATAGCACCAACCAAAACAGATGATGTTGATTGCCCGGGGGTAGATGGCATTAGTTGCCAATCCAAATAGTAATCATTGTCCTCAAAAGGAATGTGCTGTTTGGAAATCAGATGAATATCTTCATCGATTATATCCTCGGCCGGTTTATCGATTTCGATTCGTTTGAGAAAGCCCTGTATATCTGGGAGAGAAGCCACGGCCCAGTGGCTTTTCATTGGTTTATTTTTAGTAGTTTCGCCTTCCAGAATGTGTTGTAAATATTTTCTTACTTTCTCCGGTTCTTGAACTATGCCATTCATGATAAGTCCATGAGGTAGTTTGGTTGAGCGGCAAACAATTGGAACATATGCATGCTCATGATGGCGGCGAGAAACATTTCGCAATTGGACTATTTTGATCGACAAATCACTCAAATCAATGCCGAACGCGTTTGGAAATGGGTGAGAAAACATACGCGTTTAAAAATTTTGAACCAAAGTGTACATTGGTAAAATGACTGATACAGCCAAGCCACCAACACCGATACCGAGTATGATAATGATGACCGGTTCGATAATGGTAGCAAAGTTTTTCATGGTTTTGTCCACTTCATTGCTATAAAATTCTGACAAATCAGTCAGAAGCTGGTCAACTTGGCCCGAACGTTCTCCGACCATAATCATTTCCGTGACCATTGGTGGAAAAATTGTTGGTTGTGCCCTAAGAAGGGCGGATAAAGGCTCGCCTGTTTTTATTTTTTTTGCGGTTTCGTGTAGCGTTTCTTGGTAAAGTACGTTTGTACATGTTTCGGCTGTAATTTCGATAGCATCAACAATCGGAATGGTACTCTTTAAAAGCGAAGATAATGTCAGTGAGAATTGAGCTAAGTTGATTTGCTTTATTACTCGGCCAGCGATAGGAAGTCGAAGGTTGAAGTTATGGATTGATTTTTTGAAAGCAGGAGATTTTTTTAGTAGAGTGGCAAAACCAAAAATAAAACCAATAAATGCTGCAATAAGAAGTGTGAGGTACAGCGGTTTGCTCATGAAATCAGTCATAGCAATCAGAATTCTAGTTGGAAGCGGAAGTTCAGCGTTGAATTCTTTGAAAATACCAATTAATTTTGGTAGAACCATCGTAGCCATCATAATTCCGATACCGCCCATGGCAGTCAAAATGACGGCCGGATAAATCATGGCGCCTTTGATACTTGAGGCAAGTGCTTGGCTTTTTTTCATTTGGGTTACGATCTGGGCCAGGGTTTCATCTAATTTTCCAGAAAGTTCTCCTGATTCAATCATTTTTACATACATACCTGGGAAAACCTTTGGGTATTTGGCAAGTACTGTTGAAAGTGATTGTCCTTTTTCGACCTCGACTTTTATTTGGCCGAGAATTCTATTGAAGCGTTGGTTGCTAACTTCTTTGCTAAGAATATCAAGCGCTTCTACCAGTGAAAGGCTGGCGTGAATCATGGTGCGCAAATGATCCAAAAAAAATATTTTTTGAACAAATGGAATTCTCTGGATGTGATCGCCCACCCAGTTGTTTAATTTTTCTTCAAAAGGGGAGAGTTTTTTTTCTGCCATAAAAAAGATGAGTTAGTCGCGGGTAGCTCGGAGGACTTCTTCAATCGTGGTTATTCCTTGTTTTGCCTTTATAAGTCCGTCCTGGAGCATTGTTATCATATTTTTTTCAGATGCAAATTTTCTAATATCATCCGCTCCGGCACGGGCGCTAATTTTGTCGGCCAGTTCTTTGTCCATTTCTAGAACTTCATAAATACCAATACGTCCTTTATAGCCAGAGTCTTTGCAGCGTGGACAGCCCTCACCTCGCCAAAATTTAATTGTTTCAATACTTTTTTCTTCCGAATCAACTTCAATACCCTGGGATTTCAAAAGCGCAGTAAGTTTTTTGAAATCCAATAATTTTTCTAGTTCATCGGCAGCTTTCTTTTCTAGAGTGAAAGATTTTTTGCAATGTTCGCAAATTTTTCTGACCAAACGTTGAGCTACAATTACATTGGTTGTAAATGCAACCAGGAATGGTGGAATACCCATATCAAGCAGGCGAGGAAGAGTGGTCGGCGCATCATTGGTGTGTAGTGTTGAAAGTACTAGGTGTCCGGTAAGTGCGGCATGGACAGCAATCTCGGCAGTTTCTTGGTCGCGAATTTCACCAACCATGATGATGTCTGGATCTTGGCGCAAGAATGCCCGAAGCCCGGCTGCGAATGTAAAGCCGACTCTAGGGTTTATTTGACTTTGATTGATACCAGCAACATGGTATTCGATTGGATCTTCAATTGTCGAGATATTTACGTCTGGTTGATTCAGCATTCCCAATAGGGAATAAAGAGTAGTGGTTTTACCACTTCCTGTCGGACCGGTTACCAGAATCATACCGTGTGGCTTATCTATAGCATTGGCTACAGCCTCTTTTGGCCCAGGCAAAAAGCCAAGCTGATCCAATGTCAAAGGTTTTTGGCTTTCGTGCAAAAGACGCATGACAATCTTTTCTCCGTCATATACCGGAATAATCGAAACACGGAAAGACAAAGTTTCGTCTTGAACTTGGGTTTTGAAACGACCGTCCTGGGGGATCATGTGCTCGTCAATTTTTAAATTACTCAAGATTTTTATGCGAGCCATGATTCCACTTTGAACGGCTTTTGGCAAAGACATGACGTTTTTGAGTAAACCATCAATTCGGTAGCGAACAGTAACTTCTTTTTCAGTCGGTTCAATATGGATATCACTTGCGCCTTCGTATACTGCATGTTCAAGGATGCTGTTTACTATATTTACAATCGGTAGCTCCTGAGCCGCTTTTTTTAGGTCATTGCTGTCCAATTTGTCAGGAGCTGTCTGAGCGATAACATCTTCGGCAATATCAGCGTGGTAGCGACGCATGGCTTCTCTGATTTCAGAAGGTGAAGTCAAAGAAACCACCGGGGATAAACCGGTTTTGCGATGAACAAACTCAATCGTTTCAATATCTTCCGGATCAAGCATGGCCAAAGACACTGTATCGTCTTGCTTTTCAAAAGCGATTAAATTGTGGTTTTGAGCCAAAACAGCCGGGATTAGATTCAAAATTTCTTTTTTAATTTCTCGGCCTTTGATTGAGGTATAGGGGACATCGTAGAGTTTTGCTGCTCCGGTGTATAGGGCGGTTTCGTCGATAATACCTTCACTAATGAGAAATTGCTCTATAGTAAGAGCTTTTTTGGCAGCCTTTGCTTCGTAGTCTTTCAAATTTTTATCAATTTCCGGATATTCTTTGGTTATAAGTTGTTGGAATATTGCTGACGGGAGCATACCAAAAAAATTGAGAAAAATTGCTTTAGTCATAGTATATCATACGCTTGACAAAGCGTCATTGTATTGCTATAGTACTTTCGCTTATTACGAGGGTGTTTATCTTTTCGGTCGACGAAAGAAAAGGGGGGTAGACGCCAAGTCATCATCAAAATCTAGAATTTATTTTACCAGTTATGCAATCGTACGAATTGTTAGTAGTTTTTCCGGGTACATTGGCAGAAACTGAGGTTGGGACACTCGCTGATGCTGTCAAAAAGCAAGTAGAAGATATTGGAGCGATTGATGTCAGTATGTCAGACCTTGGTAAGAGCCGTTTGGCTTACCCAATGCGCCATATTCGTTATGGCTATTTCCGGATGTATCGTTTTGCCGCTGAACCAACAAAAGTTCCGGTAATGCAATCAAAAATTTTGTTGATTAATCAAGTCCTACGCGCTTTTGTGCAAAAGTTCGATCCAACTAAGCAAGCACAGCCACTGAATCGTATTATGAGTGATGCGGCTATTGCGGCAGAAGCAGAAGAAATCAAGAAAGCTCCGGTTGTAGAGGAGACAGCTGCACCTGAAGTGGTTGAATTTCAAACCGTTTCAAAGGCACCTGCACTAAAACCGGTCAAAGAAGAAGAAAAAACAGCAAGCACAACTGAAGCGATTAATCTTGAAGACATTGATAAAAAGCTTGACGAACTTTTGGAGAGTGATTTGACCAAGGTGTAGTTCACCTGAACACCTGAGCACCTGAGCACGCGTTGTGCTAAAGTGCTAAGGTGATAGAGTGATAATGTGATAAACATATGGATCTAAATAAAGTCATGCTGATCGGACGTTTAACGCGCGATCCAGAACTGCGTACGACAACGACCGGCAAAAGTGTCGCAAGTGTGGCAATTGCCACAGGTCGTGCCTGGACAGATCAAGCTGGCGCCAAACAAGAAAAAACTGAGTTTACAAATTGTGTTCTTTGGGGTAAATTGGCGGATATCGCTGGTCAGTATTTGACAAAAGGACGCCAAGTTTATGTTGAGGGCAGATTAGAAACTCGTGATTGGGTAGGTACAGATGGAGTAAAGCGTTATCGAACCGAAGTCATTGTCGAGAATATGATTATGCTCGGAAGTGGCGGACAGCGTGGAGCTGGTACGTCAGGTGTAACTAGCGCCTCAGCGTCATCCCAGTCTTCTGGGGCGATGATGAACGATCCATCTGCGCCAGTCGAGGAAGAGATAAAAGTAGAAGATATTCCTTTTTAAAGTATGCCACAATTTTCATCAACATCAAGGACAGAAAACAAAGTGCATGTAAAGAAGAGTTGCTTTTATTGCGTAAATAAGGCGGCAACTGTGGATTATAAAGATGTTCAGACATTACGCCGCTTTGTTTCATCGTACTTGAAAATCGCGCCACCTCGAAGATCTGGTCTTTGTGCCAAGCATCAGCGTCGTGTTGCGCGAGCAGTCAAACAAGCTCGCACTGTTGGGC
This sequence comes from uncultured Gammaproteobacteria bacterium, assembly GCA_964628715.1. Classification (GTDB taxonomy): domain Bacteria; phylum Patescibacteriota; class Patescibacteriia; order Magasanikbacterales; family UBA922; genus JAHFIC01. The sequence goes on from CAZVNO010000034.1 coordinate 7,953, forward strand.
TTATGGGCTACATGCCACGTTAAGTTTTACTTCAGCACTAGAGCACAGAGCACCCTAGCACATATTGTGTCGGGGTGTTTTGTTTTTGTGGTATAATGACGTCAATGCTATGCGTCTTTTTGTTTTACTTTCAAAAAAAGTGCTCAGGTGCTCAGGTGCTCAGGTGCTCAGGTGCTCGGGTGCTCAGGTGCTCAGGTGC
>CAZVNO010000035.1:0-8149 GCA_964628715.1 uncultured Gammaproteobacteria bacterium
GTGAACTCTTTGCCGAAACACCGGAGGCTCGAATGCGCGGCTACAAGAGTGGGCGTTTTAGTTTCAATGTGTCGGGGGGCAGATGCGAAAATTGTGAAGGGCGCGGCACACTTGAAATTGAAATGCATTTTCTTCCCAGTGTTGAAATTATTTGTGATATTTGCAAAGGGAAACGTTTTAACCAAGAAACGTTGTCAGTGACCTACAAAGACAAAAATATCGCTGAAATTTTGGAAATGACAATTGAAGATGCTGAGGAATTTTTCGTTGATATTCCATTTATATTTGATAAATTAAAAATTTTGAACGAGGTCGGTTTGGATTATTTGACGCTCGGGCAGTCAGCCACCACGCTCTCTGGTGGTGAAGCGCAACGTATCAAATTATCCAAAGAGCTTGCCAAAAAAGGCACAAGCAAAACTTTGTATTTACTAGATGAGCCGACTACCGGACTTCACTACGAAGACGTAAATAAACTTTTGGTTGTTTTGCAGCGTCTCACTTCGCAAGGAAATACGGTTATGGTTATTGAGCACAACTTGGATGTCATCAAATCCGCTGATTGGATTATTGATCTTGGGCCAGAGGGCGGAGATAAAGGCGGGCATGTGATTGCGACCGGTACGCCGGAAGAAGTGGCAAAAAAGGCTGGAAGTTTTACTGGTAAATACCTGAAACGAGTATTGGGATAAGGTATTTTGTCATTTCGAACCGCCCTGGGCGGAGAGAAATCTTCAATTTAATTTGTGAGTTAGGATCTCTCGACTTCACTTAGTTCCGCTCAAGATGACAAAGGCCAATTGTAAAGTAAAACAATATGTTTGACGCGCAAAAATATTTAAGCAAATTACCCGACAATCCCGGCGTTTATCTTTTTTATAATTTAGAAAAAGAATTGATCTACGTCGGCAAAGCCACGTCTCTAAAGAGTCGGGTAAGTTCTTATTGGCGTGGGCCGCGGAGTACCAGACCGATTGAACAGTTGATGCATGAGGTGGTGGATATAAAATGGCAGGAGACAGATTCTGTGCTTGAAGCAGTTATTCTCGAGGCAAATCTTATTCACGAAAAACAACCAAAATATAATGTTGATGGTAAAGATGATAAGAGTTGGAATTATATTTGTATTACCAGAGATGAGTATCCACGAGTTGTTACTGTGAGGCAACATGAACTGACTTTACCTAAGCACCTGAGCACCTTAGCACCTGAGCGCTTTTATAGTATGTTTGGTCCATATCCGGGACTTAATACCAAAGCGACAATGAAAATTTTGCGTGGCATGTTTCAGTTTTCTACTTGTACACCTGGGCAAAAAAGACCTTGTTTATATTACCAAATGGGTCAGTGTCTGGGTGTTTGCACTGGAGAGATTTCGCCAAAGGAGTATCGGGCAAAAGTGATACGACCTTTGGTTACATTTTTGTCAGGTCGCAAAAAACAATTATTGAAAAGTTTGGAAGTGGCTATGCGCAAAGCAGCGAAGGCGGAGAATTTTGAAGAAGCCGCGCGTCTGCGTAATCAAATCAGTTCATTACAGCGTATTCAGGATATTGCGCTTTTGAATAAAAGTTTTGTTTCAGACCCTGCCATTCAGAGCGAAGCGAAGCAATCTAGTGAATCATTGGGAATCAATCGTATCGAAGGCTATGATATATCGAACCTGGGTACGACTGGTAAAGTCGGTAGTCAAGTCGTCTTTGAACATGGGGAGCCAAATAAAAATCAATACCGAAAATATAAAATAAAGACAGTTGAAGGTCAGAGTGATGTTGACTGTTTGGAAGAAGTTTTGCGACGACGCCTTCGGCATACCGAGTGGCCATATCCGCAATTGTTTTTGATTGATGGTGGTAAGCCGCAAGTGAATCGCGCTATGTCAGTTTTCAAAGATTTGGGCATCAGTATTCCGCTCATTGGTATTGCCAAAGGGGCAGAGCGGAAAAGAAACGATATCATCATCGGTTCGGCTGATCGTGAAACTATTCGTTGGGTTTATGCGCATACCAGACTACTTATTAATGTGCGTGACGAAGCACATCGTTGTGCGATTACGTGTCAGCGGAAATTGCGGGAGATATAACTATTAAAATGTCTCAAAATAAAAAATAATCCTATTTTTTTAGTTGATCGTCAAGACCAGGAATACAAGATGGTGATCGTATTATTGCTTCGCCAGAGGCAACAATGTCATTTTTTCCTTGTGATCGAAGTGTTTGGTAACGTGCACCACAAGTACTCGGACAACAAGCCGATTTTTCTAGCCAAGGTGTATCTGTATTGCAAATTTTAACTTTAGAAAAACAAGCATTTATATCTTTAAGTTCGTTCGTGTAGCATGTGCGAATAAGGGCAAGACACTCTTGAGCTGCAGAAAGGGGCGATTTTGGAGTTGGACGAAGAACCAACGTTGTGTCACCAGTTTTTAAAAGTGTATACCCATTCCTGTCAGGTGCTGGTGGAAGTGTTATGGTGCTAGTATCAGGTCTGTGTGTAAGTCTGAGCAAAGCAATTGCACCTATCACAAATAATCCGAAACTAATTAAAAAAAATAGTACTATTGATTTTTTATTTTGCATAAGCCGCTTATATTAAGTTTTATACCTGATATATACTTTTTCAATTACTCAAATATTGCTAATTAAATTTATTTTTAGATTATCTATAAATTATACGCGGAAAGATAATTATATACAAACGTATTTTTAAGTTTATTTTTTAAGAGGCACCTATGCAGGTGTTTTTTTGTTTTTTCTGCTTGCACTGCGAAGTCCGACCGTCAAAGCGGGAGAACGAAGCGGTATGGATAACTACCCGCGTCTCCCTTAAGGGTATAGCGCTAAGGTAACAAAAAGTGGACTTTGTTTGTCCACAGGGGTAATAGAAATTGTTCGCTACACTTTTTACCAAGTCTTTGCTATACTTGACTTAATAATAGTTTTGTGATAATAAAAGAAAAGCCCCGCCTCTAGCAAAAGAAAACGGGGCAAATCTCGGCCACTGCTTTACGCAGTGGTCTTTGTATTGCGTCTAGTTCGAACTTGTTCGACCCAGAAGCAAAAGGCTTGAAGTCCGTATTGGCTTGCGAAGATTCGCTTGCCCTTACGGGTTATCCATGGCCTGCAAATGAGTATTTTTTTACTCATAGGCTGTAGTTAATCCATTCAATCAGTTACACCGACCATCACTGACTAGATTTTTAGGATTTCATAATCTAGGACTGTCAACTAATAACTTACAGTCTTAGAAAACGAAAAACCATCCTACAGACAAGCGCTTCGATGGGTGTTGTTCGTTTGAACTTCACCCCTCAAATTAGCGGTTCAAGGGGCTACTCGTAAGTTACCCCATGAAGCACTCGTCTCTAAGATGGTTGTGGCCGAAGCTGGCCGTGCTTGTCGCCCCCCCGCTAAAGGGAACCGTAAATTGCAAAGAAAATTTTATGATGATAGTATAACCTATATGAAAAGCACGTCAAATACCTCTGTGGACAAACAAACTTTTTTTCAAATCTCCATCAAATCATCCGACAATCTCCCTGAGCAAAGAAACGAATTTTATATTCATTAAATTTAATGAAAAAAAGTTTTTATGTTTAAAAAAGTAGTATCAATAGTTTTCATAATAATTCTAATGGGTAGCGGTTGCGAAACTAAAAAAATGAGTACTGTTGATATACAACAAAAGCAAATTGAAGAATTAACTAAGAAAATTGAACAACTTGAACAGGCTAAAGAGCCTGGTAGTATTAGTATGTCTCAGACAGAATTGGATAAAAGTTCCGATAGTAAAATGTTAGAAACAAACAGTGTTGCTGGTATTGGTTCTAAAAAAGAATCAGCATCCACTCCTGTAATTGAAAAAATAATTATTAAAGAGATCATTAAAAAAGATATTGTTCCGGCCCCAACTACTCAACCTCCAGCAACGTCTGAAACATCTAATTCGATTGGACCATTAGTAATTTCCAATATACAAGCAATACCTACTAGCAACGGAGTGAAAATTAGATGGTCAACTAGTAATCCTTCAAATGGTTATGTTACTTTGTGGCCAGTAGCCACAGCTGATGGAAATTATAAAATGTACAGCTATAATAGCTACAAAGTTGATCATGAAGTTAATTCGGATATTTTTTTAGATTCAGATAAAGAATATTCTTATACCATAAACGTAAGCGATCAAAAAGGTGGTAAGGCAGCTACTGAAGAGAGAAAATTTAAAACACCGATTGATAAATCAGCGGCAATTGTTACTATTGAACCGCTTGATCTGAAAGATGGAAATGCACGATTTACAATAACAACAGATGAACCCGCTTCGGTCAGATTAACTTTTTATACAGATTTCAGTAGGGACGTGGTTAAAAGTGAGTCTTTTTATCTTAAGGAAGCAAATTTTCCTTATGTAGTTAGTTTGGATAAAGGTGCATTTTTGCCAAATCAAACGAAACTGTATGTAAAAGTTGTAAGTGTAGATAATAATGGAAATACTAACCTTTATCTTGTACCAACATATAGTTATCTTTTACTTAATTCATCAATGAAATTTTTGAATAAAACATATTAATTTTTATTATTTAATTGCTTTTAGTTAGCTTGGTAATTTAGAGAAACATCCCATAGTGGGGATGTTTTTTTGTTTTTTCTGCTTGCGCTGCCAGGCTAATCGCCTGGTAAACCTCGTTCTCTTCAGAAGTACAGAAAAAGTGCTTGCACTGCGAAGTTCTTCATAGCTCTAAAGAGCTGTGAAGAACGAAGCAGTGTGGATAACTAGGGTGAAAAATGTTGCAGCGGGGATTGAAGTGGTATATAATGGTGTTACGTGGGGGAAAGTGGGAAAATGCTTGTCTTCCATTTAACCCTTCAATCTGTGTTCATCGGAGAGTACTCACACAATCTAGATGACAAAAATCGGCTGGCCGTCCCAAAGAAATTTCGGTCGGATTTGTCAAAAGGCGCCGTGGTTACACGAGGCCTCGACAACTGTCTGTTTTTGTACACCAAGAAAGAGTGGGAAAAACTCGCCGAGAAATTGGCCGCGTTACCATTTGCGCAGGCCAACACCCGTGCATTTGCCCGCCTCATGCTGGCCGGTGCCATGGATGTGGACATTGATAAACAAGGCCGGGTAATGTTGCCAGAATATCTGCGACAATATGCCGGGATTGGTAAATCAATTGTCGTCGCCGGACTCTACAATCGACTTGAGCTCTGGGATGAAACCAAGTGGGCAGAATACAAAAAGAAAACAGAAAGTCAGAGTAATGAAATTGCCGAGCAAATGGCAAATCTAGGGGTCTAATCAGTCTATATGCGACATGTACCGGTACTTTTGGGGGAAGTGATTGAGTCATTACAATTGAAACCAGGCATGAACGTGATTGATGGCACGCTTGGTGATGGCGGGCACAGCGAAAAGATTCTCGAAGCAACTGCGCCAAACGGCAAAATTCTTGGAATCGATGCTGATCCTGAATCACTTCTTCGTGCCAAACAATTTTTGTATGCCTTTGATCCGCGAGTCATTTTTGTTCGTGATAATTCTTCGCGAATAAAAGAAATCGTCGCGGAAAATGCGTTTGTCCCCGTGAATGGAATCCTTCTAGACCTGGGCTGGTCAAGTCCGCAGTTCGAAGAACGAGGGCGAGGCTTCAGCTTTTTGAAGGATGAACCGCTCAATATGCGCTATCCGGGTGATATGGATGAGCCTGGGGCCGCGGATATTCTAAATACGAATACAGAAGAAGAATTGGAAGCGATTTTTCGTGAATACGGAGAAGAAAGTCTAAGCAAAGAAATTGCAAAAGCGATTGTCGAAACCAGAAAAACCAAAGCAATTGAGAGGACAACTGATTTGGTAAATTGCATTTTGGATGTTTATCGAAAAAAATTAAAATCAACAAAAGATATTCCCTGGGTTGGCGGGCTCCACCCGGCGACAAAAGTATTTCAAGCCCTTAGAATCGCGGTCAATCATGAGCTCGATGTCGTCGAAAAGATTATTCCTGATGCGGCAGAGGTTTTGGCTCCGGGAGGCAGGTTGGCGATTATCACATTCCATTCGCTTGAAGACAGAATTGTAAAACATAAATTTAAACAGATGTGTAATCAGGGATTTAGACTGATAACAAACAAGCCGATCGTGTGCGGAGAAAAAGAATACGAAGAGAACGCTCGCGCTCGTTCGGCAAAATTAAGAGTAATCGAAAAAATATAAATTATATATGGTTTCATACTCACTCTCAGGACACAAAGAAAGAACAGTACGCAAAACATGGCTTGAATCGATTGTATTTCGTGGTATTTTGCTTGGTTTGTGCATTGTGTCTGGGATTTTGTATGTAGCTCAGATGAGTGCTGTCTCGACAAAAGGTTATGACATTGCTGATTTACAGAGAGAAATTGCTTCCCTTGAACAGCAAAAACAACGTTTGGCAATAGAAATAGCAAAAAATAGTTCAATGAATAATGTCAAAAATCGAATAGCTGAGCTTAATCTGGTTCCGGTAGATAAGATTGAGTATCCTGTGCTCACGCCAAATGTTGCCAGACGGTAATTATCAAAATATTTACCCTTAGCCCCATGGTGGGGCTTTTGCTTTTTGTGCTATAATGTCTTCGAAGAAGTTTGTTGAATTTTTTATGTGGCTTTTGGTATTCCAAAGTTTATCGTTTGAGTTTCTCTGGCATATTATTTTTTTTCCGATTTGGTGGTATTCAGCTGGCGCGATTCGGGCGGCCAAATCAGCTATTCGTCTTTTTCTTGAAGGCAATGATATTTTAGTTCCCGGGCTTTGGGTAAAAAATATTTTTACTCCCATGTTTGGCCAAACTGATTGGCAGGGGAGAATGGTTAGTTTTTTTATTCGTTTGGTTAATGTTATTGTTAGATCGATTTTATTGTTGTTTTGGCTTCTTATTGCAATAATTATTTTTTTACTCTGGCTTGTAATTCCGCTTTTTGTTTTGGCTATGTTTATTCGGTCGCTTATCCAATAATATGCTGTTTGAAAAAGCTCCGACAATATCAATTTTGTCTTGCCAGGCCTGCAAGAGTACCGGCTATATCGGAATTCGTCCGTGCTACCAGTGCCGCGCCATGAGCATGGGAACTATGTACGGCGATTATTTCTTGTATTATGGCGAACCATTGTCGCAATTTCATATTGATTTACGTCGAGCCCGTCGCTGGTTGAATAATTTTGAAATTATTGGGGCTATTGTTTTTTTGTTTGGTTTTGCCGGGCTTTTTGTAGCCGATATAATGCGTCTACGTTTAGTCGACGCAATTTGGACCAGTGATTTTTGGATAAAAAATATTAGCGTCACTCAACCGCTCTGGCTATCTCTTATTTTCCTTGGTTTTTTTATTTATCGTATTATCGCGGCTGAGGTCACTGCTGATCGAATTAAAAATACCACAAAATCAGATGGAGAGACATCGCTATTTTCATCAAATATAGATTATCTAACATGGGATGGCATAAAGAAAATACCGCGACGCAAACGAGTCGATGTCTCTCGATTCTATACTCATCAGACCAGGATTGCGGTTGCCGAGAGTTTTTCTGTGGCCAAAGCGGCCGGTTCTGAGACTGTACTTCCAGAACATATTGTTTACGCCCTTTTAACCATTGTTCCGGAAATTCGTGGTATCTTTATTCGATTGGGTATCGGTAATGATCACCTGAAGGCATTAATTTCAAAGATATTTGTGTCTGGTCATGTCGCGAGGACTCCAGTCATATCTACCAGTGCGGAACAGGCTTTGTTTTTGGCCTATGATGTAGCAATTCGTGCTGGGCAGGATGAAGTCGACGTTACTGATTTGCTTTTGGCTTGTGTAGGACTCTCAGAGCCTCTGCAGGAGGTTTTATATGATTTGAATGTTGATGCCAGAAAACTAGCCAATGTTGTCGAGTGGGTTCGAATTCGTGCCCGTCTCAAAAGAGCCTACAATCGTTTGCGCCGTGCTGCCGCTCATCGTAGTAAACATGGGATTGATCGAGCCATGACAGCTGTCGCGACACCTTTCTTGAATGCCTACAGTCAGGATATAACTCTGGCAGCAAAGTTTGGTTATCTAGAGCCATGCGTTGCTCGGGAAAAAGAAATTGACGAGATTTTTCGCATCATTGAAGGCGGTC
>CAZVNO010000036.1:0-8140 GCA_964628715.1 uncultured Gammaproteobacteria bacterium
CATACGCTTCCTTCTGGTTATGCGGCTCTTTTGATGAAGTGGTTTTGTCGCATTCCTTTTTTTGTTTTTTGTCACGGTACAGATGTTACGGTTGGTACAAAGACACAGTGGAAAAGTCGTTTATTTTCTTTTGTCGCTACGCGCGCGTCACTTATTGTGTTTAGTAGCCTCTCACTAGAGGATCGTTTTTTGTCCGTTTTTCCAAACTTAAAAACACCACGTCTTATACTTTATCCATCCCCAAATAAAATTTTTCTTTCTGAACCAAGTAGTGATCAAATTCTTAAAATAAAAAATAATTATGGTCTACTTGGAAAAAAAGTTTTATTGACTGTAACGCGGATTGTCCCTGGTAAGGGGGTGCTCACATTGGCAAAATTACTGCCTTATTTACTAAAAAATATCCCAAATTTAGTTTGGGTTGTGGTGGGCACAGGCAAAGAACTGCCAAGGGTAGAGAAAGAAATACAAACATTGCGTCTGCAGAATGTTGTTAGATTTGTCGGAGATGTTCCTCAGACAGAACTACCTTTATTTTATCATGCGGCTGACGTTATGGCAGTTTTAACACATCGTTTTGGCCAGCACGAAGAGGGATTTGGTTTGGTGTTTCTTGAAGCTGCGTCTTGTGGTATTCCAGTAGTTGCTGGCCAAAGTGGCGGTGTAGGAGAAGCGGTTGAAAATGGTACCACCGGTTTGGTAGTTGACACAAATAATGAAAACGAAATGCGTGAAGCACTTTTGGCTGTTCTAGGTAATGCTGATTACGCAAAAAGACTAGGCACGGCTGCCAAGTTGCGTGTAAACAGTGAGTTTTTGTGGACGCATCAAGTTGAAAAGTTGCGTCCATGGTTAGAAACTTAGTTATGATTAGCATTATAATTCCAGTTTATAATCATACCAAAGCGCTTTTTCAGAGCTTATTTTCAGTTTCCAAACAAACCTACAAAGACTTTGAAGTGATACTGGTAGATGATGGTAGTACTGATAAATTTGAATTTAAAACTGCAAATTTTCAATTTCCGATTAGAATTATTAGGCAAGAACATTTGGGAGCGCCAGCCGCCAGAAATCGGGGTTTCAGAGAATCCAAAGGAGATTATGTGATATTTTGGGATGCTGATGTGATTGCTGACTCAAGCATGCTCGAAAAGATGGTAAAAGCGCTTGCCCATAACCCCGAGGCTAGTTTTGTCTATAGTAATTTTTATTTTGGACACAAAAAAATGCCAGCAAAAGCATTTGATATTGGAACATTGAAAAAAAATAACTACATTACCACTACCAGCTTAATTCGACGCGAGTCCGCAGGACAATTTGATGAATCATTAAAACGCTTTCAGGATTGGGATTTATGGCTCACACTGGTAGAACAAGGGAAGCATGGGATTTGGATTCCAGAGTATCTGTTTCGTGTGCTACCGCACCTTGGCGGGATGAGTTTTTGGTTACCTTCATTTGCGTATAAAGCGCCATTTAAGTACCTGCCTTTTTTTCGATATCGTGTTGCTCAGTATGAAGCAGCGAGGCAAATTGTAATGAAGAAACATAATTTGCAAACAACCAAAGTAAAATAACTACGCCAAACACGTGAAAAATTGCCGGTGTTGTGACTTGCATAAAAGCGAGACTGATTGTGGATGCAAATAAACCTTTATTTTTTTGGGATAATTTTAGTAAAAGATAGGAGATAAGGGATAATGTCGACAAGAGTCCGAGCAAGCCAATTTCTGTCCAGAGTTCTAGATAGCCCCAATCAAATTGAGTGGTTGTAACTGGGGTATTTGTTTTTGGCTCAATAAATGTAAGTGTCTCTGCTAGACCGGAACCAATGATTGGATGGGTTTTTATTTTTTCAAAAATTGGGATAAGTAATGTTTTTCGGCTGGCACTACTAACTTCACTGTCCGGGTTTACAATCCCGCCAAAACGCGAGCTAAAGAGTTCAAAACCAAAAGATTCGCCACGACTGGCAATAAAGTGGATTGAAGAAAAAAGTATTAAAAAAGAGATTATTGAAATAAGAGATATTTTAAACCATTGTTTCCAATTATTTTTCTGAAAAAGAAAAATTAGACCTATCAGATAGGCCAAAATAAATGTTCTGGATACTGACAAAAGCATCGGGATGGCTGTTATTATAAAAAGCAGCCAAAGCATCATTGTTTTTTCTTTTTTTTGGATCAAGAGTGAGTTTATACCAATAAGGATTATTGGTAAAAGTAAATATTCTGGAGAGGTAACACGAAAAAAATGTTCGCCGACATCAGTAATTTTACCGCCGACAATATCACGAAACCAGTGATAGTACGTGTCGTGGAGCACGGCTAGCCCTGAAGAGAAGAGAAATTCAGTGAATAGCGAAAAAATACTTGTGCCAATAATAAAAGAAATAATTAAATAAGATATAAATGGGGATAATGCTTTGGTCGCGTATTGGCGTACAGGAAAAATGAGTAATAGAAAGGTGTAAGGAATAAGATCTTGGATAATTGTATGAAGACTGTGGTTATTTAGCGCGCCCATGATGCTTCCTACTATAACGCTTATACCCAGAAGCAAGAGAATGGTATTAAATGGTTTTGGCAGGCGCAAAGCTTGCTTTAATTCATTATTTTTGATGGTTTGGATAAACCAAATAAGTAGAAAAATGTATACAAACCAAGTCCGCAGAGCTATGCCGAATAATTCAAAAAAATGACCATTTCCATTAAGCGCAAATTCTAAAAGGAGAAAATAAAAACCGATTTCTGGTTTCTTTGTACAGGTCGCAATAAAGGCTAATACCAGAAAACCAGAGCACAAGATAGCTATAGGAGGGTAGGAAAGTGACCAAAACGAAAAGGCACGAATTAGCACATAGGCAATCGTGAACCAAATTACAGATCGACTAGCCGAAAACATAGCCATGAATTGAGCTATTGCCTAGTATAAATGCTGTGGTGGTTGCTGCTGTTTTACCTTCAATTTGAATAGTGGTAACTTCAATCGCATCTTTGGTTGTACCGACAAATAATTGATTTTTAAAAATTTCTACCTGACCTGGGGGGAGATTTCGAGCAATTATTTTCATGCTAATAATCTTTATTCTTTTTTCATTCCATGTGGTCCAAACGCCTGGCCATGGAGTAAGGCCACGGTATTGATTGTAGATCTGCAAAGCAGTTTTATGCCAGTTGATTTTCCCTTCATCTCGCGTAAATTCTTTGCATATCGTTGCTTGTGCATTATCTTGGGGCACTGGTATTAGTTCACCGCTAATGTAACGCGGTAGCGCTTCGTTTAGCGCCAAAATACCGAGTTCTGCTAGTTTTTTATCTATATGAAAATAGGTCTCATCTGATTCAATTGAAGCTTTCTTTTGTAAAATAATTGGGCCAGTATCCAAACCTTGATCCATTTTCATTATAGTAACCCCAGTTTCAGTTTCTCCATTAATAAGAGCTGATTGGATAGGGGATGCACCTCGATATTTTGGCAATAGAGATGTATGGACATTAATGATACCAAGAGGGAAAAAATCCAGAATATGCTTTGGAATCAATAATCCATACTGAGCGACAATGCCAATATTAGCCTTAAGCTGTAAGCTATAAGCTGTAAGTTTTGCTGGTTGCTCGATTGGTATATTGTATTTTTGAGCGAGAAGTTTTACTGGCGAAGGTTGTAATTCTTGTTTACGTCCTGCTGGTCGATCTGGTTGGGTAATAACAAGACAAACCTCAAATAAAGGATTATCCAAAAGTCCGCCCAAAATTGTGGCCGCAAATTCATGCGTACCGAAGAAAACTAGACGAACCATAAAAATTAAATTTCGACTTTTCTTTTTTCTTTGTATTTTTTGAGTTTCACTGGATCAACTTCGTAAATATCAGTGGCTTTGTCAATAAAAAGTATTCCGTTCAAATGATCAACTTCGTGCTGAATAACTCTGGCAAAAAAATGTTTGGCTTCAAATGATAATGGATTTCCGTTTCTATCAAGTGCATCAACATGAATGTTTGTATAACGCTTAACTTTGCCAAATTTTCCCGGTACTGACAAACAGCCCTCATCTTCTGTTTTTGTTTTCGGACTATTTTTTTCCCAGACTGGATTCACGAGAACCAAATCCTGAGACAAGCCTTTGTCCGCCTCTTTGCCGATAACACACACACGAATATTTTTACCAACCTGCGGCGCCGCCAATCCAATACCGTCATCACCGTACATGGTTGGTATCATGTCATTAATGAATTTTTGCATGTTGTCAGATAACAAAGTATCCTTTGTGATTTCCGCGGAGCGTTCTCTCAGGCTTGGTGTCGGTAGTTTTACAATTGGTAATTCCATATAGAACAAAAGTTTTCTATGGCTGTAAAAGTGATATTGGGTTAGGATCGACTTTCCAGTTTTCAGGTATATTTTTGTTTAACCAAGACAATTCTTGTGGCCAATCACTAGCACTAGCTTTGACGATTAATGTTTGCCAATAAACCCCACGATATGATTTTGGTTGAGTTTCAATCGGAGGAAGTAGTATAAGGGATTTTTGCTCAGTTGTCAACTTATTTTGAATTAAATTGTAAACCTTTTTTGCCTCAACGGCAGCTGTATTGGGATCTTTGTGTCCAAAGAGATAACGGATTATGTACGTATATGGAGGATATTTATTGTTAGACCTGTCATTTAATTCTGTCCGGTATAATCTGTCTGGTTCCACCAATGAACGAAACACCAGATGATCTGGATGAAATGTTTGGATAAACAAAGAGCTTTTTTCACTCCGCATATACTCTGCGTATTGAAGGGTGTGCCAGACACGTTCGTTGGCTTTATATTCTGGAAAAGCAAGTTGTTTGTCTAGGTCAACAAAAATTATAGTTTCAGTTTTATCCCAACGAACATATGGTAGGACCATATCAGTACCAATAATCGCAACCGGTGACTCTGGTAAGGAAAGGTTTGGGTCAATCTCTGCTGTTTCGCTATCGACGCGAACAATACTGTGTGTTTTTTTCTCAGAAAGCAAACGTCTAATTTCTTTTTCTACAAGTTCAGTGCCAGCTCCGCGAAGACGAACCAGACTTGAATTGCATTTTGGACAAATCAGTATCATTGATTGTTTCGCGTGCCCATATGGACAAACAAGAACACGTTCGTTTTCATGATAAACCAAAGGTAAATTGCAAGTTGGACAGATGCTAGTAAAACCGCAATCCTGACAGCCAACTGATGTGGCAGAACCCAACCTATTTATATGGATAAATAAATCACTTTTCGCATTTAGGACAGCATCGACTACAGCATCAGAAAACAATGTATAATTTCTGGCTTTGCGTTCATCGCGCATATCAATAATAACCGGTTTTTGCTTGGTATTATTTTTTGTGAATAAACGTTGTTGTTTTGTAATTTTTTCTTCTCTCTCCGGCAAATCGTAGGTATCTTCAAAAATTTGAGCGTAACTTTCTATACTGGGAGAAAAGCTTAAATAATGAAGTTGTGAAGAATAAAAATTTGCCAAAAGCTGGACAATATCTTTGGTTTGGAAGCGTGGTGATTGATCCCAATTTTTGTGATATTCGCTCTCTTCATGATCTATGATGATAGATTCCAACTGGGTAAAAGGAAAAAAAACAGCACTTTTCGTTCCAAGAAGAATCGATTTTGCCCCTTTGCGGACATTCCACCACGCTTCAAATTTCTTTTTTGGTCCAAGAGTGCTGTCCCACAGAACAGTGCTTTTCTGCTGCTCGGGTGTTAAAAGATTAAAAATTTGTTTTTGGGCTTCTTTTGATGGGGTCAAAATTAAAGTATTCCCAGAAATTGCATTGGATAAATATTTTTTATGCTCAACTTCATCTATATATAAATGATAGTTGATTTTCTTTGTTTTTTTTTCTTGCGGTTTAATTTCATCGAATATGTCTCTTGTTGTAGTAAGCAGTTTTCTTTTTTGAAGAGGTGGAACAAAAAGTAAGGCTGAGTTTGAAAGTGAGATGCCGTACCAATCGGAAAATATTCTCATCATCTCTAGATGGCTTGAGCCAAATAAAGGTTTATCTCCGATTTTTCTTCTAATTGATTTTAAAGATTGTTCAGAGTCTGAGGATTTTTGAACTTGAACAACGACGCCAAAAATTTCCTTTGATCGAAAGGGGATTATGACTAAATGTCCAATATCTAGGTTATCCGCCAAATCATCCGGAATAATATAGCTAAAAACTCCAAAACGACGAGGCATTCGGACGAGAGGAATGACAGAGGCAGTAAGCATAAAACTTTTCCAGTACCGGCTTTTTACAAAACAAAATTACCTACCAAATAACCAACTCCAAACGGCGCTTCGTATGAATAGTTTTTGAAAGTGAAGTGCATGTTTTTGAGTACGCCAAGTAAAATTAAAAGCGACCTGTAGCCACATTCAGCAGCATTGTTAACTAGATTTTCATCAAGCTGGATTATACCAGTTGTATTTCTTAATTCCAAAAATTCAATAATGTTTTCATCAAAAATTTTTCCTTGAGCATTAAATGGGACTGGGGCATCAGAGTTTAAACAATGAGACAGATCACCAGAGGCAATAATAGCGACTCTTTTATCAGTTGCTATAGCAATATCCTTGAGAAGTTCACCGTATCTGACATGAGTTTCACGATCTAATCCACTGTATCCAATTGGGACGATCTTTACATCAGGCAGATGGTCAGCCAAATAAGTAAGGGGTACTGATGTCCCATGATCAATTTGCTCCTGGCTCACCAGTTGAATTGGTAAACTATGCAATTTGGCCTGTGAACTGATTGTTGCGGCTAATTCAGGCGAACCTTGCCATTGCTTCTTTGTTACCAAATCTCCGAAAGTTTGAAATGATGATTCAAATGAGGTGTGAGCGTTTACAGAAAAAGCATCTGGAAATAAACTCCCATGTGGAGAAATTAAAAATATTACTTGTGGTTTGGCAGCGTATAAGTCCTCTTCCAACTTTATCAAGGCATCGATAGTCTTTTTTATAGATTTGATATGCTCCTTGCCAATAGTTGGTATTAGTATTGGTGGATGAGGTGTAATTGCAGCAAAAACGAGTGACATAATTTTAATTTAGGTATTAAGGAATAAATACTAGGTCTATTGCCTATACACACTATACCTTATTACCTAAAAAGTCTCTATTGCCCATCTGGATAATTTTTCTGGCTCAACAAAGCGATGGGCATAATCTGGATTTCCCATACTGATAATAACAAATTTTTTGCCATCTGTCTTTCTTTTTATCTCCATAACTAGGCCAGCGCCGGCTTCGTCTAGGTAAGCGGTTTTACTCATGGTAATAACAAATGGAAGATCAGTTTTCTCCATGAGTTTATTTGTATTGCTATCAAAGTGAGTTGGGTGTTTGTCCTTGTCAAGGACTTCGGTATATCGGTAGCTGGCTTTTCCAAGCTCAGCTGGTATTATTTTGCCAGCAGTTGTTTTCCTCCAGAGTGTCAGATACTCACGAGCGGTGGATACCGTGGTTACATCTTCACCAGCAGCGTCAGTAAAAGTTGTTTTCTTTAAACCCCAACTTTTTGCCAAAGAATTCATGCCTTTTAGGAAATGAGCCTTATCTGTGTCTACGTTTGCGAGAAGCATACTAACTGGTGCATTGAGTGACGATACCAACATTGCATCAAGCAAATCAGAATTTTTTACTCGCTCACCATCAGTTATTCTAAAATAATTATATTGAACTTTGTCACGTTTTGCTCTGTAGGTGGTAACTTTTGAAAGTGATAAGCCAGTTGTCAACATGCGATATGCAGATATAACTTTTGCAAACGAGGCGATGGGTCGGATAACGTCAACATTTTTTCCAGCCAAAATTTTTCCAGTCGTTGCGTCGGCAACTATATATGTGTTTACTGGAGTTTCAAATTTTGTACCTATGTACTCTGTTTTATTTTCAGGAACAAAGACCATTTTTGGGTTAGCGTTCAAAATACCACTAGCAACGTCAGCGTCATCTGTCTTGCCACTACCGGTAACATCGCTTGGCAATGACATTGGTTGTCCGGTCGGGTGCACCTCTTCGGTAAATTCATTAACCCAAATAACATCATTTAAATCATACCCTAAGGCAGAAAAAACAGTCTCAGACGGGATATGCCGTTTGTAG
>CAZVNO010000037.1:0-8120 GCA_964628715.1 uncultured Gammaproteobacteria bacterium
CGTGAAATCGCCCAGTCCCTTGCCCCCTCTAGCCATTTGCCAAATCGACCATCTTTTACATGATCCGGTATCCAATTCGTCTTTGCGTTGTTCGAAAGGAGTTCATCTTTCAAATCAGTCACCCGAACAAACCAACTCGAGGTCGCGTAGTTCAAAAGCGGAGTATCACAACGCCAGCAATGTGGATAGCTATGAGTTAACTTCTTCTTGGCAAACAGCTTACCATTATGAGCAAGCCATTTGATAATCTCAATATCTGTTTTTGTTGGGTCATCTTTTGGCTTCACATCCATACCGGCAAACTCAGTCACTCCTGGTACCATCTTGCCTTCCATAGTCACATGTTGCACAAGTGGAACCTCTTCCCGAACCCCAACTTGATAATCATCCTCACCAAATGCTGGCGCGATATGCACAATGCCTGTACCGTCGTTCGTCGTTACAAAATCTGCCGCGACGACACGAAAGGCATTTTTTGTTTCAGCGTAATATGGGAAGAGTGGTTCGTATTCCAAACCAACCAAATCTTTGCCAGAAATTTCTGATCGAGAATGAATTGTTTCCGCTGGAATAACACTACCTACCAAATCAGAGGCAACAATAAAATTACCAGTATCAGTTTTTACGATTGAATATGAAATATCATTGCCAACCGCCAGCAAAACATTACCAGGCAATGTCCACGGCGTTGTCGTCCATGCCAAAATATCAACTGGACCATCAACAATTTTCCTGATTCCTGATTCCTGATTCCTGATTCTAAATTTCGCAAACACCGAGATATCAGTCACATCCTTATAGCCCTGAGTTACTTCAAAATTAGACAAAGGCGTCACGCAACGCGGACAAACATGCATGGCTTTGTAACCCTCATAAATCAAACCATTCTTCCATAACTCCCCGAATACCCACCACACACTTTCCATAAACGAAACATCCATTGTCTTGTAGTCATGCTCCATATCGACCCAACGCCCCATGCGCTCAACAACAATTTTCCATTCAGCCGCGTATTTGAGCACAGTATCACGACAAGCTTCGTTAAAGGCGCCAATCCCATAATTCAAAATATCTTTTTTTGACTGTAAGTTGAGTTCTTTTTCAATAATATTTTCGACTGGAAGCCCATGACA
Source organism: uncultured Gammaproteobacteria bacterium (assembly GCA_964628715.1). Lineage (GTDB taxonomy): Bacteria > Patescibacteriota > Patescibacteriia > Magasanikbacterales > UBA922 > JAHFIC01. Next base: position 1,134 of record CAZVNO010000037.1, read on the forward strand.
ATCCCAACCCCATTTGCGCTCCACTCGGTACCCTTGCATCGTAAAATAACGCGGTACCACATCTTTCATGAGAGACGCCACAATATGGCCATAGTGCGGTAAGCCGGTAGCAAATGGCGGGCCATCATAAAAAACATATGGTTTATTATCCGGACGCTCGGATATTGATTTCTCAAATGTTTGGTTTTCCCGCCAAAATTTAAGAATATCTAGTTCATTTTCATTTGCATTATACATATCATATAGCAATTAGCGATTAACAATTAACAATAGGAGAAAAATTGCTAATTGCCAATTGCTAATTGTTCCTTATCTTTTGCCTTTTTCAAAACAAAAACACGTCTGTAAACGTGCCAAGAGTCCACTAAAGGACGGTACCATCTTCGGCTTTCACTTATTTGAGCGATAACGGGCAAACCCGAGAGATTCTACAGTCCGCCATAGGCGGAGTTCTTTCTCTAGCATCCCTGCTGATAACAGGTAATATTGCTTTAACTTACTATAGAGAGAAAAAAAGTTTTTGTCAACCAAGTACCCACGTGCTATACTTTTCATGCCTATATTTTGAATACACAAGCATATGTACCAAGGATATTTAGCAATCGCCTCAGACCATGCCGGCTACCAGCTCAAAAAACGCTTGGTGCGATTTGTTGAAAATGAACTAAATGGAAAAATTCAAGATTTTGGGCCAACCAGCTATGATGAAAAAGACGACTACCCGGATTACGCCGTGCCTCTCGCCCAAGCAGTCGCCAAAGAAAACGGTCGCGGAATACTCATCTGTGGCAGCGGAATTGGAGTGTGTATGACCGCAAACAAAATCCCAGGCATCCGTGCTGGAATTGGTTACAATATTGGCGCCGCTGAATCGATGATGACTGATGACAATACAAATATCATTTGCCTCCCTGCCAAATTACTCTCCGAAGATCATGCAACCGTAATTGTCAAAAAATGGCTTGAAAGTGAATTTTCCGGTGCCGAACGACATGTCAGAAGATTGAAAAAAGTTGCGGATTTGGAAAAATAATATGATCCAAATTATTCCTTCTCTCCTAGTCCCAGATCAAAAAACATTTCTCAAATGCATCAATGGCTTGGATAATAGTGTAAATCAAGTCCAAATTGATATTGCCGATGGTATTTTTGTGCAAAACAAAACCTGGTCTGACCCGGAAATAACAAAACAAAACCTTAAAATTGACTGCGAACTCCACCTCATGGTTTCTGATCCTCTAAATGAAGCAAAAAAATGGCAAAATGTTCCCCAAGTAAAAAAAATCCTTGTCCACTTCGAAACGATTGTTGATTCAATTGAAACTACTTTGCCGGAACTATTGAATCTTGGCTGGAAAGTGGGTTTGGTCTTGAATCCGGAAACACAAAATCATCTTCTAGAACCATATTTAAATTCGGTAAAAGATGTTATGTTCATGGGCGTGAACCCAGGTAAGCAAGGCAATCCGTTTGTCCCCGAAGTTCTAGCCAAAATCAAAGCGTTCAAGGCCGCGAACCCAACTCACTTTGTCGAGCTCGATGGTGCGGTCAATGAAAATACTCTACCGGAAATTATAAAATCTGGTGTTGATGCAGTATGTCCCGGCAGCGCGATTTTTGGAAACGAAAGAAGTCCAATTGAGAATGTAGAACGAATGAGGGAGATGATAGAAAGGTTGACCGTAAAAAGATAAACTGGTAAAGTAAGACAGTTTTATAAGTTCTAAGGCCTAATTACTAATTTCTAATCAAAGTCAAAAATTTAAATATCAAATTTTGTAATTGGATATTTGGCATTTTATTAGAAATTAGATTTAGGTGAATTAGAAATTTTTACCGTATATGCAAACCAACGATTCTCTCTACGACCTCGTCATTATCGGTGCAGCTGCTGTCGGCTGTTCTGCTTCAGTCTATGCTGCTCGTCGTAACTTAAATTTTGTTGTTATTACCAAAAATATCGGTGGCGAAGTGGCACTCTCGGGAGAAGTCGAAAATTGGCCTGGTCAAATCCATACTACCGGAGTGCAACTGGCAGAAGATTTTCGCAAACATGCCGAAAGCTACAATACGCCGATTGAAAATGGCCTGGAAGTCCTATCGATTTTACCAGAAAAAAATTACTACATACTTACAGCAAAAGATGATAATGGTGTAGAAAAAATCTATAAAACCAAAACAGTTATTATTGGTAGTGGCATCCACCCTAGAGAAATCGGCGTCCCGGGAGAACGCGAATTAAAAGGCCGAGGTGTCACCTATTGCACTGTCTGTGATGGTCCACTCTACAAAAAGAAAATCACTGCCACAATTGGCGCCGGCAACGCAGCCCTAGAATCTGCCCTCATGATGAGCGGAATCGCCAGTAAAGTCTATTTACTAACCAAATACGCAAACATCAAAGAAAATAACGGTGGCTTCCCAAAGGGGGAAAATATTTTGATTGAAAAAATAAAAAACACGCCAAATGTGGAAATTATCTACGAAGCAGACACCAAAGAAATCCTAGGCAGTGACTTTGTGACCGGAATTAGATATACTGACATTAAGACAAAAGAAGAAAAGACTCTTGAGGTGCAAGGCGCAATGGTACATGTGGGCATGATCCCAAATTCACAATTTGCTACAAACCTAAACCGAAACAAAGTTGGCGAAATTGAAGTTGATCTAAACTGTCGTACCTCGCTACCAGGAATTTTTGCCGCTGGAGATGTGACAAATGTGCCTTACAAACAAATTGCAATCGCTGCCGGGATGGGTGTCAATGCCGCTCTCTCGGCTATCGACTATATCAATCGTTGGCAGGAAATTTAAAAACAAAAATATGTGGTTAGATAATATCATCCCACAACTACCAACATCTTCTAGCGAATTAATTATCTATATTATCGCAGGATTAGGTGCGATTATGGTTGTTTATTCGCAATTTGTCGAAAAAGAAAATCGCCGCGATGAAATCAGATCGATTGGCGCTCTTGGTATACTTCTATACGCATACGATGTATTCAATCTAGTTTTTATGCTCGTAGCTGGTGGCATTTTTCTCGCTGCGCTTATCGAACTAATAGAAATTAAACTCGGCATCCACGTCCATCCAGACAATCCAAATAAATAAAAAACTGATTGCAGATATTTACCAGTTTTCATTATAATAAAGTCATAAAATTTAAAAACCGGCGTTAGCCGGTTTTATTATCTCTGCAATATCTTTTCTTTGTGTCTACCAACAAAATGCTCCTTGGCTTTGTGTATTGCTTCTAGAGCCACAGGCGGGCCAAGACGCGTCAAACCATACTCACAACCTCGGACAAAGGCTCTTATCTCATTCTGGAGCGAAGGATGGTCGACTAGATTTTCAATCTGCTTCTCCAGGCCAAACAAAACATTCTCAATCATCAAAAACTTTTCTTGCCAAGCCATAAGGATACGATCATAGGCTGCCCTACCCACCCCATGCAACGCTTGAAGTGCATGTGTTCGAATATCTTCTGCCATACTTACAAGAGCGATGGTAATAATCGGACGCAATTCTGATGAAAAAAATCCAGCCGCACCACCATGAGCCAAATCATGAACCGTACCGCCATGCATCTCAAACAAATGAAAATGATTTGAAGCTTCTTTCGGTAAATGTGACAAAAAATACGTGCGGCCATGTTCTTTTTCGGTTTTCTTCAGCCACTCTTGCCAAGCCTCACCGTAAGGCCAGAGAGCTTTTGCATGTGGAATCAGCCTTTCTTCCAATTCATCACGAGAATTTGGTGGCAAAGACGTAACTTCACGGCGGGCTGACTCAAACTGGCGTACCAAATTCTCCGGCGTCAGCGGCGGTAGGTTACGCAAAGTTTGATCAAAAATGTTGAGTGTAAAATTGATATGTACTGCCATAATTAATAATGGATATCATCAAATTCGCTACACTAGACGAATAGATATTGATTTTCGCGCGGCAACTGTCTGAGGCGAAGCCGAGTTTTGACGCAAGAAAATCAATATCTATGAGACTTCAGCAAAAAAATTAGTAAATTTTATATGGTGGCTAGAAAAACTCGTTGTGAGTTCATGGCAAATCTAGTATAGCAGACTTACAGAGAACGATACAGACGATTTCCAATTTCGTACATGCCAATACCGCCGGCAATACTAACATTCAGACTTTCTTTGCGTCCACGCATTGGGATATGTACCACCACATCACAAAAAGCCAAAATATCAGGCGAAATACCATCAACTTCATTTCCCACGATAAGCGCGACCGAAGATGAAACTGATAGTGTTTCAATCGGGAGACTCTTTTCATTTTTCTCCAAAGCGACAATTTTCACGCCATTATTTTTTAGAGATTTAAGAAGTGGCTTCAAAGTCTTTCTTTGTTCCCAAGAAACCCACTCATCTGCCCCGAGCGCAACTTTGTGAATGTCTGGCCGTGGCGGTACAGGAGTATAGCCAACCAAAAAAATTTTGGTAACCCCACAAGCATCAGCCGTACGAAACATCGCCCCGACATTATGACTGGAGCGTATATTTGGAAGAATTAGATAAAATTCTGGTTTCATATAAATTATCACTGGCAATCCCCTCTTTCCTTTATATCCAAGTCATAAAATTTTACTAATTTTTGTAGCTCACTTTTTACTCTGCGGTGCGACTTGAGCAAAAAAATTAGTAAATTTTACATGATAACTAGATAAACTCTAGCCAAAACCTTACCATATTTAAAGACTCATTTCAAGAATGAAAAAACGACCTTCTGGGCCGTTTTTGTCTATCAAAATTTATCTATAGTATATTGTATTTGTGTTTATTGTGTCACATAGGTTTATTTATTTTTCCCCAAACCACTCTAAAAAATTAAGCGCTTAGTCTCATACGTTCTTCATCGCTAACTTCATAAGTCTCGTCTTCTTCGTTATATTTTAGATAACCTTCTTTGACCATTTCGTTCAAAGTATCTTTTATACTTACTTGTGGGTCAGAATCTACTGATGAACTTGGTTTGTTCCTTTTACTGATTTTAAACACTTCAGTTTCTAGCAAATTAGCAATGTCATGAAGAGTAAATGGATCACTATAAAAATCTTCGCTAATTATACCTCTCAATTGATTTTTTAAATCTGGCTCACTCACCATTTCTGGTGTTGAAAATTCGCGGACCATATATTTATTATTGATAAAAATATACTAAACCCACAAATTGATTAATTAATACTTCAAATCTTGATTGTAAACAAAAAGACAGCTACCAGTAACCCGATACCTGCCAAAAGATAATAATATACGAGAGCGTCAGCCGCAGTTTGTGCGCTGGTACTCGATTGTGAGGCGTTCAAAAAATAACTCGCTTTGTTTTGCTGTTGCATATATTTGTATTTATGTTTGTTTTTGTTCACTCGCATCGACTTTTTTGGTACGAGTGATTTTTTTTTATTCGCCTTCGCCTGAATACTTGGCGGCTTATTGCCAAGATGAAAGGCGATGGACGAACCATCCGAAGCCTTGGCGAAGGATGGTAAGCTTCGGCGAATTTCACCTATTTGACTTTACACTACGCAGCAAGCTGCGTGATGGAATTCATTTTTTTCTCAATTTTATAATGTCATTATAGCACAAAATTGACCTTTTGTCAATGGTGTCGTACAATATTTATGCCACTCAATCACTTAAACACCTGAGCACCTAAGCACTTTAGCACTCAAGCACTTGAACACATGACAGCATGTGCTGAGGTGCTCAGGTGAAAACTCCCTATGTCCAAAAATCTCTCCCTCTATACCCGCGAATTTCTCGAACATCTTGAAATTGAAAAAAATCGGAGTCAAAAAACGATTCAAAATTATGATTTTTATCTCGGACGCTTTGTCGAATGGTTTAACGACAAAAAACCAGAATCTCTAACCGGCGAAGACGTGCGTCAATACCGCCTTTGGCTAAACAGATTGGTCGATGTTCATGGTGAACCACTAAAAAAGAATACCCAAAACTATCACTTAATTGCTTTGCGTTCATTTTTAAAATATTTAGCGAAAAGAGACATAAACACACTGGCTGCGGAAAAGATTGAGCTCATGAAAATGCCTGATCGTGAAGTTTCATTTCTTGAAGGCAGTGACCTAAACCGTCTCCTCGAAGCGCCCATCGCCACAAATACAAGCGAACCAGATGATGTGGATGGAATTCGCATGAAATATCGTGACAAAACAATTCTCGAGATGCTTTTTAGTACCGGACTCCGTGTCTCTGAATTGGTCGGACTAAAACGCGATAACGTAAATATCCACAAAGATGAATTTACCGTAACTGGTAAAGGTAGAAAAACCCGAGTTGTCTTTCTATCCGAACAGGCAAAATACTGGTTAAAAAAATATCTTGATTCTCGCGCTGACATGAACCAATACCTTTTGATATCACACGACAAAGCCCATCGCAATAAAAAGGCAATAAAAAAAGAAGGCAAAAAAGTATCCATGGATGCAGACGAATCCCCTCTGACAACAAGATCAGTTGAACGGATTGTTCAAAAATACGCCAAAGCTGCCGGAATAACAAAAGCAGTCACTCCGCACACGCTTCGTCACTCTTATGCCACTGATCTGCTCCAAAATGGGGCTGATATCAGGAGTGTCCAGACCATGCTTGGCCATTCTTCCATCACAACTACCCAGATATATACCCACATTACTGACCGCGAACTCAGGAATATCCATAAGAAATTTCATGGCAAGCAGCGAGATGGAGATTGACAATCAAACAAAAAATAGTATAATAAGCAAAATTTTGACCCCGTAGTTCAATGGATAGAACAGCAGCCTTCTAAGCTGTGGATGTAGGTTCGATTCCTACTGGGGGTAAATAAAGAAAATGACTAATATCCAATTGACTAATATATCATTCGTAATTGACAATTCGTAATTGGTAATTGGTAATTAATTCCGTGCTCTCGTCGTCTAGTGGTTTAGGACATCACCCTCTCACGGTGGAGATCGCGGG
>CAZVNO010000038.1:0-311 GCA_964628715.1 uncultured Gammaproteobacteria bacterium
AGTCGCAGGACGCCGGCTACCAGACCGTGAAGCGCGAGAAGGGCAAGGGCACCGAGGTGCGCAAGGACAGCCCCGACGTGGGCCGCAACGACCCCTGCCCCTGTGGCAGCGGCCGGAAGTACAAGAACTGCCACGGCCGGCCGGGCATGGGCGCGCCCACGGCCGGGGCCACCGCCGGCAACGGCCAGAGCGCCCAACCGGCCAAGAGCGGCAAGAAGCCACCGGCGCAGAAGAAGAAGGCGCGGCGGTAAGTTTTAGAAACCGAGTTCCTTCTGAGGAACTCGGTTTCTATGGTGCACACGGAGGACGGA
>CAZVNO010000038.1:321-4823 GCA_964628715.1 uncultured Gammaproteobacteria bacterium
CTTCACATTGAAAAACTCCCAGAGGGTGTGTACCTGGCTACATCGGACGACATTCCCGGTCTTGTAGCTCAGGGGCGGACGATTGCCGAGACACTGGAGATTGCCCGCGATGTAGCGCGAAAGCTTCTGGAAGCGCGGGTAGAGCGCGAGGGCGAGATCTCTCTGGCATTCGCCGAAGAGTCATTTGACTATCCGCTTATTTTGGGGGCTTGATGGGAAGGCTTGCGGGCTTCAGATATCGAGAAATTGTCAAGCGTCTGCGACGGCTTGGCTTCGAGTTCGACCGCTACGCGGCTGGTAGCCACGAAATCTGGTTCAATCCGACGACGAATCACTATACAACAATTCCTAATCACGCCGGAGATATGCCGGAAGGAACACTACGGGCTATTCTGAGGCAAGCAGGCGTTACGCCGGAAGAGTTTCTAGATTAACCGCTCCCCAGGCCAAAAAACTCCGCCAACCGCTCCCCCGCCGCCGCCACCGCCACCCGCTCCTCCTCGCTCAGCGCCCGAAACGGGTTAAGCTCGACACCCAGCTTCTCCTTCCCCAACGTCCGCCGCCACGTCCCCACAACCCTCCCATCCAACACAATCACGTTCTGCAGCGCGTTGCCCATGCCCGCCAGGATTTCGCCCGCGGCCGCATCGCTGATGGCGCTGCGGTCGCGGTAGCCGATGGTGTACTCGTCGTAGATGGACAGCAGGTAGGCCGTCGGCGAGGGGGCGCGGGTCGGCCGAGGGGCATCGGCGAACCAGAGCGTCTGCCCGCTAACCTCTTCGTGTAACAGGGTGGGCTGGGCGGCGGCAATCCCCCGCCGCGCGTCGCTCACTGTCAGCCCCGACCAGTTGGCCAGGTCGGCCGCCGTCGCCGGGCCGTGGCTCTGCACGTAGCGGCCGGCCAGTTCAGCCAGCGCCGCGTCACGGTCGAACGGCCCGCCGGCCGGGGCGCGCTCGTCCAGCAGCATGTAGCTGAACTGCTTGCCCAGCCGCGGCCCGCTGGCGATCAACCCCTCCAGTTCGGCCCACATGACGATGTAGGCCAGCCGCTGCCCGTCGCGATCCGGCCCGCCGGCGGTGGCGATGCCCGCGCCGGCCAGCGCGTCGCGCAACTGGTCGCGCGTCAGCGCCCAGCCGCCCTGCAAAGCGCCGCTGATGACATCGGCGCAGCGGCGCAACGTCGCCTCGTCCAGTTCCAGCCGGCGATACATCCCGCCGTTAGCTTGGTGGACGCGCGGCCCGGTCAGCTTCAGCAGCCAGCGGATGTCGGCCGGGGTGACGAAGTGCCACGTCGGCCGCAGGACGTGGGTGCGCAGGATGTCGCCGGCGGCGAAGGCGCGCTCCACGGCGGCGTCATCCAGTCCGCGCGCCCGCAGCCCCAGTGCCGCCTTGGCCCCGGCGTACTCCTGCGCCTGGACAGCCACCAGCCAGGCCACGACCTCGGCCGCCGTCGTGAACGTCGTCGCCGTCAAGCGCTGGTTGGCCAACCGGGCGTGGGTAAGATGAGTATTATCGAAGGTATTGCTGAGAGGATGGTAGAAGAAAGAGTTCCTACTAGATTGCAAGACAAGCGTTTGGTCCAGCTATCGACCGCAGCTCTTCTTGCCGGCACGACTACTTCTGGCGCTGAAGAGAGATTGCTTCATATGATGGCCGAGATTCGCAAAGCTGGAAATGTGATTTTGTTTATAAATAATATTCATGATTTGGTCAGTATAGCCGGTGGCGGTGGCAAAGAGGGGCTCGACGTGGCGTCTGCTTTGGCCGAATATACGAGCGGTGGTAGTGTTGTCTTTTTTGCCACGACGACTCCAGAGGATTACAACAAATATATTTTGAATAGTGAATTAGGCTCTGTGCTTATTCGTGTTGACGTGAATGAAATGAATGATGATCAGACTATTCAAGTTTTGGAATCTAGAATTGGTACGATTGAATACAAACAACAAGTCTTTTTTTCGTATGACAGTTTGGCTTCGGCGGCTGATTTGGCTCATCGTTATTTGCATGATCGTTATTTGCCAGAAAGTGCGATTGAGATTATTACCGAGGCTGCTAGTGTCGCCAGATCAAAACGTGGTGCCAATCAGCTTGTCTTGCCAAATGATGTTGCTAGTATCGTGAGCGGCAAAACCGGCATACCGACATCTTCAATTTCCGAGGAAGAGTCTGACAAATTGTTGCGTCTGGAGTCGGTAATGCACGAAAGGGTCGTCGGACAGGACGAGGCGGTGTCGTTGGTCGCAAACGCGCTTCGGAGAGCGCGTGCAGAGATTCGTTCAACCAGCCGTCCGATTGCTAATTTTCTATTTTTGGGTCCAACCGGTGTTGGAAAAACAGAACTTGCAAAGACAATCGCCGAAGTATATTTTGGCGGAGAAAATCGTATGGTCAGACTTGATATGAGTGAGTATCAAGATAAAGCGAGTGTATATCGTCTTATTGGACAGCCGGGGAGACAAGGGACTGGCATCCTAACTGAAGCTGTTCGCCAGCGTCCATTTTCTCTTGTTTTGCTTGATGAGCTTGAAAAAGCTGATCCAGATGTACTCAATTTGTTTTTGCAAGTATTTGATGATGGTCGTCTTACCGATAGTGTTGGCCGCGTAATTGATTTTACAAACACGATTATTATAGCGACGAGTAATGCCGGTACACAATTCATCCAAGCATCGCTCGCTTCGGGGATGCCACTTGAGTCAGTTCACGATCAACTTTTAAAAGGTGAATTATCAAAATATTATCGGCCGGAATTTTTGAATCGTTTTGATGGGGTGGTATTGTTTCGCCCTCTTGAAAAAGATCAGATCAAACATATTGCCAAACTCATGCTCAATGTCGTGGCCAAAGATTTGGAAAAACGAGGGGTGGAACTTCGAGTCGAAGATTCTGCGCTTGAGGCGCTCGCTGTTATCGGGTTTGATCCGGTTTTTGGTGCGCGTCCAATGCGGCGTGCAATTCAGGACCGTGTAGAAAATGCCTTGGCTCAATTTATTTTGGAAGGTAAGCTAGAAAGAAGAGATATAGTTATTTTGGACGGAGAAGGCCTGCGTGTGGAAAAGGCAAAATAAAATATGTTTTTTTTCAAGAAAAAAGAAAAATTAGAGACAAATCCAAAACCAGCTTCAGCATTGATTTTGTTGGCCGTACTTATTTTTATGGCGATTGGAGTTAGACTTTGGCAGAGATATCATCTTAACACAGTCACTTTTTCTCTAAATGGTCAGACAATAAGATTGTTGGTAGCGGATACGCCGGCTAGACAAAATTTGGGTCTTGGCAAGAGAGATAATTTGAACGGATACGATGGGATGTTGTTTACTCTTCCAGAAGCGAAACAGTATGGATTTGTGATGCGTGATGTGCGTTTTCCTTTGGATATTGTTTGGTTTAACAAAGGAAAAGTGGTTGATATTGCGCCAAATTTACCAATAGAACCAGGAGTCGCTGAGGTCGACCTCCGCGTGTATTATCCACGGGATGTGGCAAATGCTGTCATTGAGTTCCCGGCAGGGTGGGCGGCACAACACAACCTCACAATTGGCAAAGAACTCACTGCTTTGTGATATACTATACTGCACTATGATTACCATTACCGGTGTTTCCAAACATTATCCAAAAAGTTCGCAAGCGTTAAATGACGTTCACCTCAATATCGATGCTGGTGAATTTGTCTCGGTAGTCGGTGTTTCCGGAAGCGGCAAAACCACGTTGGTAAAATTACTTATTGCCGAAGAAAAGCCAAGCAAAGGAAAAATTGAAATTGGCGGCTGGGACATCACTAGTATTCATTCTGGTGATATTCCGGAGCTTAGGCGTCAGATTGGAGTTATTTTTCAGGACTTCAAATTATTGCCACGAAAAACGGTTGCGGAAAATGTGGCTTTTGCTCTTCAGGTAGCTGGTGAAAGTATCGATAGGATCAAGACGGTTGTACCGCGCGTGCTTGAAATTGTTGGGTTGGCCCAAAAACATGATCGCTACCCGCATCAGCTCTCTGGTGGTGAGCAACAGCGTGTTTCAATTGCCCGTTCGCTCGTTCACCGGCCAAAGATTTTGGTGGCAGATGAGCCGACTGGAAATTTGGATGCAATCAATACTATTGAAATCATTGATATGCTGAAAAAGATAAATGAGTTTGGGACAACTGTTATGCTTGTAACTCACAATCGTGAAATAGTGAATTCTTTGCGTCGCCGTGTTATTACTTTGCATCAAGGTCAGGTCGTGGCAGATGAAAAAGAAGGAAAGTACAGATTATAATTAATTTTGTATGTTATCATTTTTTCGTGTCATTCGGTTTGCGCTTCAGGATATTGTCCGTAATTTGAGTTTGTCGATAATGACCGTGTTGATTTTGATTTTGATGCTTTTGTCTTTGAATACTCTTTTGGTTATTCGAGTGCTTACGCAAGCGGCGATTACAGCCGTTGAATCTCAGATTGACTTATCACTATTTATTATACCTTCCTCCACAGACAAGCAGATATATGATGTTAGCGA
>CAZVNO010000038.1:4833-8071 GCA_964628715.1 uncultured Gammaproteobacteria bacterium
CGCTCATGTGACTTCATTTCCAGAGGTTTCCGCAACCGAATATTTGGATCGGGATCAAGTCTTGGCCGCTTTCAAAAATCAACATCAGGATAGCGCTGATATTTTGGCTTCGCTTCAAGAGCTTGGGGATAACCCGCTCGGACCAACTTTGGTGGTCAAATCTCCGGATCCAAAAAATTATGAAAAGATTATCGCTTCTCTAAATGTCCCTGAATACAACCAAATCATTACCGCCAAGACTTTTGCCGATACAGAGAAGGCGATTGAACGTATCAATACAATTACGAGCAATGTTGAACGTCTTAGCCTTGCTTTTACATTCTTTTTTGCTGTCATTTCCCTTATTATTATTTTCAATACGATTCGGGTGGCGATTTATACCGAACGCTTGGAAATTACCATCAAAAAACTCGTAGGTGCGAGTAATTGGTTTGTCCGAGGGCCATATATTATCGAGGCTATGATTTTTAGTTTGATTGCCACAGCCCTGTCTTTTGCCTTTGTCCTCATCGCTACGAACCTCCTAGACCCCTATATGGCTGTTATTTTTCAGACATCACCCTTCTTGACAGAGTACTTCAAGTCTCATATACTCTTGCTACTTCCAGCTGAGCTGGGAGGAGTGCTTTTGCTTACGATCGGGACAAGCCTTATCGCCATGCGAAGGTACTTGAGAGCGTAAAACACCTAAGCACCTAAGCACATTGGAGCGATTGAATTTTTTAGATTTATCAATCTCACTAGTGCTCAAGTGCTCAGGTGTGGAGTGATAACATTCAGGGATCGTCTAAAGGTAGGACAGCAGCCTTTGAAGCTGCGTATCTTGGTTCGATTCCAAGTCCCTGAGCATAGAAAATATTATGATTACAAAAGAAGAAAACCAAAGTTTGCTGGAAAGAAAAATAGGCGAACTGCATTTGAAAGGCGACACTGTGGTCGCTTTTGATTTTGATGAGCTGGTAGTTCCGACACATCTGACAAAAGCTGTTTTGAAGGATGTTTCATACCCGGTAGACAATGAAGTCATGGAAATTTTTGAACCATACTCTTTTGAGCGTGTGCAGTATCTTATGAGCTGCATGATTGGTGTCTCAATGGAAGAATACGTCGCAGCCCGCGATCGATTGGTCGCGGAGACTCCATGGCGTCCTGGTTTTGATGTCCTTGTCCAAGCACTCATGGCAGATTACAATGTTATTTTTTTGAGTGCCGGTCTCAAGGATATTATAGTCAAAAAAATCGAAGGTATTGGTTTTGATCAAAACAATATTTTGGCTGACGAGTTTTTTGATAAAGCCGGTAAAATTGCGGAGCCGACTTTTGTCGTTCATGCCGAAGCAAAAGCTTTTGTTATTGAAAAATTAAAAGAATATTACTCCGTTGTGGTGGTTGGTCATGGTATGGGGGACGCGTCCATGCTCAAAGCCGCAAATCTGGGCATAACTCTAAATGCCACGTTGCCTGGGGTTGAGACACAAGTGGCGGAGTCTGCTGACGATATTCTGAAGATTGTTCAAACTTTTGCCGCCAGTAAATAATGTTCGGAAGTACCCGGACATTTTTTAGTAATTAGTAATAATATGGTAATTAGAGAAATTGGAAAATTTTTTGGGTTTGAAACTGGGAAAGGCAGCGGTAAAAGAGACAATGAAAAAAATATAGAAATTTCAGAAGAAAAAAAGCGAGAGATAGAAGGGAAACTTATAGAGGTGGCAAAAAGAATACCAAATGCGGAAAATTTTCGCAGTGCAAGTTACTCTAAATGGAAAGATGATATTAAAATTTGTTTTGAATTTGAGATTCAAAAGGGTCAAACAGTAACTTGTTTTTTATCATATTATTCTAGAACTAATTCTCTCAAGGCATGGCCAAAATTTTTTCCAATAGAAGAATTGAAGAAAATTTTACAAAGAAATGATTACTCTGTAGAGAATGGCAGTGAGTTTTATGTTTTCTCTAGTATTTTTGAAGAAAGTTTAAGCCCATGGTCAAATAATGCAGAAGGAGGACTTTCTTTGGTAGATAGCCAATCCGGTAAATTGAGTTATCCTAACGACAAAAGCGGCGCTACATCACTTGTAAGTGAAAGAAATGGAGATGAAGAAAAATAACAAATATAGCGTTATTCAGGTTTCGTTTGCCTTTCTAACATCTGTTTTACTCGCATTCCACCCACAGCTACTTCAAGTGGGTAATTGGCGACACTCTCTATATTTATATCATGAAATAATTTTTCGTACGCGACGATGGTGGCGATATTTATGCCGTATTTTTTATAATCGTTTGGTGTTAATTTTTTAGTTGGATCCTGTCCCAAAAATTCAATTAGTTTTTCAATCCCAGGTATAGAGCCACTGTTATAGATCATCTGAGCCAAAGACCACTGGCCGGTTTTTTTGTAATGTTTTGCCAAGGCAGTCATGCCGATAGAGATATTTTTTTCCGGATCATTTTTGCCGGCTCCGGACCCAATTCCCATTGTATTCCGTCTATGTCCTTCGCTCTCATGGAGAATTATTCCCAATACAATTTCTATTGGTATTTTAACATCAAGTTGTGATTGAACGTGAGCGGCAATCGTTTCGTATCCAGGAGCATTTTTTTTCATGGTGTCCAGATCTTTTATCCAGTTACATTTTTCAAGTTCTTCGGATATTACAGCCCAAAGGGTGGTAATTTTTTCTTCTTCGTTTCTGATTTCTTGGTTTGGAAATAGGTTACGAGCGCTTCCGATTGGGACTGCTTCTATAAGAGATTTTGTTTCTTGACCAAACCAACCATTTTCAATCATGGTTATTTCTTTTGTTCTAGTTTTTTCAATCGGCCCCTCATTTTCCGGCTCATCTTCGTATTGATTCGAGGGCATTGGCGGAATTATCTTTTCTCGTATTTCTTCATCTTCATTTTTTCTACAACTTTCGGCAAACGCGCCGCCTAGAGCAGCGCCTATGGCACCAGCAATGAATTTTCTTCGGTCAAATGATTCTGGTGGCATAATTTTTTACAAGTTTAGATATGTATAATAACCAAATTTGAGTAGTCTGTCTAATGCACACAAATTGACAAAAACACAAAAACATGGTTAAATACTATGTCTTTTTGTTTTTTGGCCTTTTTGCAAGTTATGTCGAGAAAGAAAAGAAGATCTTTGTCCCCTAAAAAGGAGGAAGACAAAAGAAAACGCCTTGAGGCAGCTGCCGTCAAGCTGGCGGAAGAAAGTGAGCTTTTGACTTCAGTT
>CAZVNO010000039.1:0-7697 GCA_964628715.1 uncultured Gammaproteobacteria bacterium
TGTTGGACTGGTAATTTCTTTTTTGATTCCAAGACCTTCTGCTAGCCCTTTTACAAAAGTTGTCTTACCAGCACCAAGGTCTCCTTCGAGGGTGATAATCTCGCTGCCATTCAATTTGGTGGCAAGATCTTTTCCAATTTGCTTTGTTTCAATTTCAGTCTGTGTGTTGAACTCCATATGGTTTTTTGTAAAAAGTGGAGACTTTTTCAATCTTGAAATAATTGCGCTGCGTATGGTGCCAGGTTTGCCATAGTCTGGATTAGTGAGGGAGCGGGAATGAAACGCAAAGTTCATTTACTTCAGCATGGATTTTTTCCAACTCGGCTTCATTTTCGGCATTTGTGATTGCGCGATTGATGAGGTTTGCGACAATTTTCATTTCGGCCTCTTTCATTCCTCGGGTAGTAAGCGCTGGCGTGCCCATCCGGATGCCAGATGGATCAAATGGTTTTCTTGGATCGAAAGGAACAGTATTTTTGTTCACTGTTATTCCGGCTTTGCCCAGAGCTTTTTCGGCAATAGCGCCAGTAATGTTTTTGTTGTTCAGGTTTACAAGAATCAGGTGTGTTTCGGTACCGCCGGTGACCAGTTCGTAGCCAAAAGTCAATAGTTCAGAGGCAAGTGTTTGTGCGTTCTTTACGATTTGCTCAGCGTAAATTTTGAATTCAGGCTGCATAGCTTCTTTGAGCGCAACTGCAATTGCCGCTGTCTGGTGATTGTGTGGTCCGCCCTGGATGCCAGGGATGATAGCGCGGTCAATTAGTGATGGTATATTTTCACGGGTTTTCTCTACTTTTTTTGTTGGTGTTGATGGGTTGCCATTGCAAAGAATAATCGCACCGCGTGGACCGCGAAGAGTTTTATGGGTAGTTGTTGTGACTACGTCAGCAATCCCAACTGGGTTTGGGTGAACACCGCCTGCGACAAGTCCAGCAACATGACTCATATCGGCTAGGAGGAAAGCGCCGACTTCATCCGCGATTTCTTTGTATTTTTCCCATTCGTAGATGCGAGCGTAAGCGCTACCACCGGTAACAATCATTTTTGGTTTATGCTCGCGGGCAAGTGCGCGCATACCATCGATATCAATGTAGCCATCAGGGCGAGCAGTATACTGTACACTCTTGTAGAATATTCCAGAGAAATTCAATTTGAGACCATGAGTCATGTGTCCACCATGATATAGATCTAGCCCAAGAATGGTATCGCCCGGATCAAGCAGAGCAAAATAAGCAGCTAAGTTTGCTGGGCAGCCGGAGTGCGGCTGAACATTGGCATGACTGGCACCAAAAAGTTCTTTGGCTCGATCACGAGCTAAGTTTTCTACTATGTCAACATTTTCACAGCCGCCATAATAGCGCATTCCAGGATAACCTTCGGAATATTTGTCAGTGAGTCTAGATCCAAGCGCCTCAAGGACAGCTGGCGAAGTATGATTTTCAGAAGGAATCATTTCTAGTCCTTCGGTTTGTCGTTTGAATTCTTTTTTGATCAGATTAAAAATATCTGGGTCTTTTTGTTCTAATGGTGTCATAAAAATATCGGATAAATATTCAAATTATGATTTTTTGGGTTTGGATAGTATGGTTTATGCCATATTGACGAAAGTGGGTGAATGGACGTATCGTATCACAGTGTTATTCCTTTCGCAACGCTCTATGACCCAAGATTTTGCTATTATTGATGCCAACATTTCTCGTGCCTCGGAAGGTCTTCGTGTATTAGAAGACAGTGCCAGATTTGTTCTTCGTGATGGGGAGTATTTTGGCAAATTAAAGGAAATCCGACATAAAGTTCGAGATTTGGGTAGGGATTATGGCTGGGCAAATTTGCTGTCTCTGCGTCATGGGGTTGATGTTGGCAAAGAACCGATTGTCGAAAATGAATATGCTCGGACATCGCTTTATTCTATTATCATGGCAAATAGCCATCGTGTGACCCAAGCCTTGCGTGTGCTTGAAGAGTTTGCCAAAGTTTATTCAAATAGCGATGCGTATACTATCGAAGATCTGCGCTACGAGATGTACGCTCTTGAGTATCGTCTAGCGGCAGAGACACCGCATTTTTGGCTGGAGAAGTATTTTACAAATGGTATTGTTTATCCAATTTCTGATAGTGTTACTGATATTGTCTGGCTTATAGATCGTGGTGCCAAGGTGGTGCAGCTTCGTGACAAAAATAGTACAAAAGGTGAAGTCTACCAAAAGGCAGAGTATATTTGTGAATACATCGCACAGAAAACTCCGATTGATGGTCCGGTTTTATTTATTTTGAATGATTATCCAGAGATTGGTGCGGAGTTGTCAGTGGCGGGTGTGCATATCGGTCAAGATGATGAAAACCTTAAAAAAGTAAGGCGGCTACTGGGAACAAACAAAATTATCGGCCGTTCTAATCAATCGATTGATGAGATGGAGGACTCAATAAAATCTGGCTCTGATTATGTAAGTATTGGTCCGGTGTTTGCCACACCGACAAAATCAGAAAGACAGCCGGTTGGTATTGAGTCAGTAGTATCTGCCGCAAAACAAATCAAATCGCCATGGGTTGCAATTGGTGGTATTGACGCAGATAGTGCACCTATTTTACGTGAAGCGGGCGCAAAAAATATTGCAGTTGTCCGTGCGGCTAGAGATTTTTTTGCTTGATTAAGTTTGGTTTCTGAACACACAAAATTTACTAATTTTTGTCGCTCAAGTCACACCGCATAGTAAAAAGTGAGCAGAAAAAATTAGTAAATTTTGTGTGATTTATATATAATGAAAATGGAAAAAACAAGCAAGTACTTAAGTAACTAAATGTTTTAAATTTTCTATAAAATTATCACAGTTTATTTTGTATGGAATTAGAGTACAGACACGATCCTACAGGCACAACTATTTTGGATATGGGAAACGGCCATGTCAAAGTTGATTTGCGGTTTACACCTGATACGAATATTTTTCTTGGCCAGGCAACTTGGGTTGAACATACCTTGGAGTCAATCGCAAAACAAGCGGAAAAACCACTTGATGTTATTTTTGATTTGATTCATTTTGAACCAACGATTTGGAGTGCGGTCATGCAGGCTCGAGCTAGACAGGGCGCGGACAATAGCACAATTGTTCGGAAGATTGCTATTATCGGTGATAGTTTACTTTTTAGTATAATTTCGGTGACTCTCTCTTTGCTTACGCACAATCGGGACAGAATTAAGTACTTCTTTCAAATGTCTGACGCCAAAAGATGGTTGGAGTGGGAATAGTTTATTTTACCAACTACCGCCGCCACCACCACCAAAACCACGACCTGAACGGCCGCCGCCTCCGGAACCACTACTATTTTTTGTGGCCAGAAGGTTGTTGGTTGTAATTGTTCGAAAAGAATTTATCTCATTTGTAAAAGATAGCGCAGTGAATAAATTGTGTGTTCTG
This sequence comes from uncultured Gammaproteobacteria bacterium, assembly GCA_964628715.1. Lineage (GTDB taxonomy): Bacteria > Patescibacteriota > Patescibacteriia > Magasanikbacterales > UBA922 > JAHFIC01. The sequence continues at coordinate 3,414 of CAZVNO010000039.1, forward strand.
GTGTTTAAATACCAGTTTGGTCGATATTCACTCAAAGTCAAGTCACTGAAATATTTGGCCCATTGGGATTCTACGCCAAGCGCAATCGCAAATGGTAACAGCTCTTCATATCTCTCTATATTTTTTTCGGGCGCATTGTGGAATTCGATTCGATCTTTTTCGGCAACTGTCAAGTATTCTTTGAGTCCCAAGATATGTTCTTTTGCTTTGACACCTTTTTCTGTGCGTTTGGACATGGCATTCAAAAATACAGAAAAAATAGCCATGCTTAAAAAGAGTGCGAGAATGTGTTGCCAAAATTGAATTATGACTCCGGACTTGATTAATATATATAATACAAAAGACGAAAATATAACAATAATAAGTGCCGCTTGAGTGTAGTATTGCGGATTTTTTGTAAAGTATCCGCGTTCGGTTAATGATTTGTAGACGTTCCGTTGCAAATTTACAAAATCTTTCTCAAAATTATATTTCAGTTGTGATAGTAAAATATCATTTGTTCCTGAAAATAGACTTGTCAAAAGCGCCTGTTCCCAAAACTGAAGATCATCGGCGGTTTTTTCCGTTCGAATCAGTTTGAAATCATTTGCCAGTACATTTTTTCCGTCGGCTTCAATACGTTCAATTTTTAAGTATCCACGCACTGCCAAAGAAATAATCTGAGCCGTTAGTTCTTTTGAAGTTATTTTCATATCTACAATTGTGCCGATTTCCGCTGGGGTGAGTTTGTCCGGTGCGTCATACTCGGGGATAATAATCGGCGATCCCTTTGGGTCGCGGCCTTTTTTGTACCAGATAGTGAACATTATAATAAGCACAAAGACCGGAATCGTGAGGATCCAGTTATCTCTTATAGCCCAGAGTACAGTACTGAGAAGGGTCGGTGGCTTTATAACATTTTTTGGTAGGCCAATTAAAATGGTTGTCCCTTGGTACGGTTTGAGATTATTTTGCGCGAACTCTATTTTTGAAGTTTCACCGTTGTTTTCATTTAGGTTTTGGTAATTACATTTTTTGCTTGAACTCCTTGATCCTTCGGTACAGAAGGCCTGCAGGTTTGAGATGTTTAATTTTTGCGGTAAATGGATCGTTGTTCGCGCCTCATTTATCGGCACGCTCCATTCGTTGCCGGTGGAATTCCAATAAAATAAATCTTGGCTATTTTGATAGAGCCAAACTCTCTGGATTGTGTATTTGAAAACGTAAGTTTTTTTGCCACTAACAAATGCATTTGGATTTCCGACTCTTATATCAAGCCCCTCCGCTGTGTGGTTTATTGTAAATGGGTATTTGTTGTTATTTTTGTCAGTGACGTCTATGTCGTATAAGCGAATATTGTATGGGAATCTATTGATCCAATACTTTGTCGGGATGGTACGGTAAATTCCATGACGATTATTTGTACCAAAATCATACTCGATAGTTTCCGAAATTTTAACGGTATCATTTTTTGTAAAAGCGATATCAGTATAAAATTTTTCAATTTTTTCAAAAGAGGCTGTTTGTGCCGACACATCTGATCCGATTGCCAGGAAAAAACAAAATGCCAGAGGGATTAGCCACCGAAATATTTTTTTCATAAGATTATAGAAGAAGAATGATTCTTACTGTAACTGTTTTACCATATATGTGCCAACTTTTCCATAGCCAAGCTTGCGATAATAATCGCGCACACCAACTCCAGAAATAATCGCGACTTTTTCAAAACCGTTTTCTTTGGCGATTTTTTCCGCGGCTTCTACCAGTTGTCGCCCAAGACCCTTGTGCTGACTAGCTTCATCATCATGTTTACCGATTGATACCAGCTGTCCGTAAACATGAAGTTCGCGAATAAACGCGCAGCCTTTGATTTCTGGAATGAGTTCAATAATTTTTTCGTTTTGTTGTTCGGTCGAGATGCGTAAGCGCAAGAAACCGTAGACGGCAATCCGTTCTGGATCCTCGAAGGTTAGAAAGTATTCTGTGCCGCCAATCGTGTCGTATGTCTCAATGAACAGTTGAGGGTTTGTAAGTTTGTAAGTCTGTAAGTTGGTAAGCTGTTTTTGTTGGCGTGAAATTTCACGGCAGCGCAAGCAGATACATTTTTGTCCACGGCGATGCAATTCTTTTTCCAGCGCTTCCCGGAGATTGGTGATTTTGTTACCGGCTTCAATTTCTGTTTCCGGAATATCTCGGATAAGGCGGGATATCCGACAGTAGCGCGGGGTCGCGAGTTTCATCTCTAGGAGCGCACTGAAGAGTCCTTCCTCACCGTAAGGTTTGTATCTACCATCGAGAAACCATTGGTATAGTTCGGCTGATTTTATAACCGTATTTGGGTAGATTTTTACCATGTCTGGTTTGAGTCCTGGGTCAGAAAATAAACTTTTGTACATGGCGACATCATGTTCGGGCGTTGTGCCGGGCAGATCAGGCATGAAGTGAAGGTCAACTTTGAAGCCAGCTTCGCGCAGGAGTTTCATGGCTTCACGAAATTGCTCTACGGTGTGACCGCGCTTGATGAGTTTTAAAATATCATCGTCCGGTGCCTGGAGTCCGAGCTCAATCCTAGTGCAGCCCATCCGGCGCATATGTGCAATCGTTCGTGGTGCAATCGCATCTGGTCTAGTTTCGAGAGTTATGCCAATGATTCGGTGATCGGACGTTTCGTTTTTGGTTTGTTCAATTTCAAGAGCGGCCTGCAATTCTTCAATTGGAGATTGATCTGTAAATTGAGTTTGTAAGTTTGTAAGTTTGTAAGTTTCTAAGCTGTTTTGATTTTTTATTTGAGCATCGGTTTCAGGTGCTAAAGTGTTCAGGTGCTGAGGTGAACAATTGTTCGCCGCGCGAAATGATTCCAATATAAACCAATACTGATAGCGTAGGGGGTACGCATTCCACGTCCCACCTTTTATGATAAATTCAATCTTGTCGGTTTTGTGACCATTGCCTTCAAGCATTTCAATTCGCCGCGCCATTTGTTCGTATGGGCTAAAATCAAGGCGAAGTGCCCGCGCCGCCGCCGGCTCGGTGGCAATATAACTTTTTGGCATGCGGACTTCAGTCGGACAGTAGACGCATTTGCCCGGACACATGTATGGTTTAACGAGTGAAGTGATGATAGCGATTCCTGATTGAGTTCTCACACCGGCTTTTACCAATAATTCTTCAATCAGTTTGTTTTCTTTGATTTTTCCCTCTTTTAGTAATTTTTTGTAGGCAACAATAAGTTCACGATTTGGCGGCTGCATGATACCCAGGTCACTACAAATTTCTGTACGAGCAGCATCAAATTCAGCCTTGTCTAGAGGATTTTTGGCGATAATGCGAGAAATAATTTGTTCGTTTTGGCCCATGGAATGAATAGCTAGTATCGTTGGATACTACCATGTTTTTGGATAATTTTCAAGCTTGGGTGGTCTGGTCAAGCGGGCTAGAAATTTTTCTGGCGGCCTGTGCGCTTACATGGGTGTATATTTGGGTTGTTTCCAGTTTTGCGTGCCCAAGGAGTTCTTGGATATAGCGGATGTCTGTACCAGACTCGAGCAAGTGAGTTGCAAAAGAATGACGAAGAGTGTGCGGGGTTACTACTTTGGAAATTCCAGCAGTGACTGCTGCATGATGGACAATTTTTTGAATACTTGCTTCTGTCAATCGTTCACTGCGACCATTAGTAAACAAAAAATCAGTTGGTAGTTTGAGACGGTGCTGATTTAAGAGTGTGTCGCGTAGTGCCGTTGGTAGCATCACAATACGATCTTTGGCGCCCTTTGAACGTTGGATGTGAATACAGTTTCGATCGAAATCAAAATCATGCATGCGCAGCCGCACCAACTCACCAACACGGATGCCGGTGCCGTAGAGCAGTTGAATGATACAGTTGTGTTTTGGGTTCTGTAGCGCGTCAATCAGTTTTCGTATTTCTTCAACTGATAAAACTGACGGAAGTTTTTTTGGTTCTTTGGAGCGGGGGATTGAAGCAAAAAATTTACGATGCAAGATTTTTTTAAAATAATATTGGAGTGCACTATAAGCAGTGTTGAGGGTGGAAGGGGATTTTCCGTTTTCTATCATCCATTCCAGATAATTGCGGATGTGCTGGCCTGTGACGTCTTTTGGCGACACATTCACAAATCGGATACATTCATCAACATATCGATGGTATGCTGCAATAGTTTTGCGACTCAAATGCTGAAGCTTCATTTCCTGCATGAAAAGCAACATTGGGTCGATGCTTGGCCGATAGTGGGGTGAATTCATACGCCTCCTTGATTTCACATTAACCCCTAGAGTATACTTTGTTTT
>CAZVNO010000040.1:0-3697 GCA_964628715.1 uncultured Gammaproteobacteria bacterium
TCTTGCCCGCCTTGAAAACGAACTAGTTGATCAGTCGTGGTGTTATACTTCCAGGTTACGTCATAAATACTTGCGCCAGAAAGCGAAACGACCAGAGAGTTAAAACAATTTGATTCGCAATTTTTTCTTGTATCTGACCAAGACAACGGTGTAATCTCGCCTGAAACATAAGCTTTGCTATATGATTCTATCGCCTTTTGCCACAATTGGTTTGAGGTATAGGTATTGTGTGGTGCGCTTCTATCATCACTCCGCCAAAAATACCAACCACGATGCATTTCATTCATGCCAAATACATTACGATCTTCAATAATTTTTAACGCGGCCTCAGAACCACCGACATGCATATAGATTGGATTGCCATATTCTGCCAGCCAATCTAATTAATAAGGACGAGAACTTCTAACCGGCCCTACCTCTGGCACATTAGCACTTGCAGCATACAAAACCAAAAGCCTTGGTATCCCAGACTCTGCAGGGGCTTCATAAACAATTGAGCCGGACGCGACACCAGATAGCGGCCAAGCATCACGTGAATTTTCCACCATAACCCCGACCACCCTTTCAACCTGGTCCTCCTTCATTTGTACGCAAACTCCATCAAAATCCCGCCGATAATTACAAGGTGCGTCCTTTGGCGACAAGACAGATTGTTTATTTGAATCTTTAAAATCAGAACTTTTATTTCTTAACAAAAAATTAACTCCAAACCAAATTAGTAAACAAAAACCCAAAATAAATAATAATCCAGAAAGGATATACAGTACTTTTGCAAAATCAACTTCACGATTATCTTTTTTCTTCATACCAAAAAATCACAGACATTATTATACCATACAAAAAACCTCCACCGAGTGGTGGAGGTTTTTAAGTGTGAAATTATTCCTTCTTGTCGCTCTGAGCATCCGCTTCGCCTTCGGCACCCGCTTCGGCATCTTCTTTTTTGCCCTTCTCTTCCACCTCGATTTCGTCCAAGCTCTTTGGCCCGGTACCTTCTTCCATTGCCTTCATTTGGTCTTCAGTAAGTGGCGCCAATACCTTGGCAATTGTAGTTTCAGGGCTATCAGTGACAGTAATGCCAGCTGGGATCGCAATGTCGCTAATACGGATAGTGTCCGCAAAAGTTTTAAGAGACGATATATCAACTTCAATCTGCCCAACCAAATCTTGTGGCAAACATTTTACATTGAGAACATTTAACGCTTTTACCAAAGTACCGCCCAAACTCTTTACCGCGTTGGCTTCACCAATAAACACGATTTCAACCGGCGCGGTCATTTCTTTCTTCATGTTAATTTGACGGAAATCAATATGAGTTACGCGGCCTGACACTGGGTCATACTGTACATCCTGAACAAGTACTTTTGTTGACTCGTTTGAACCATCCAGAGACAAATCAATAATACTAGAATCACCCGCTTTGTCGTAAAGGGAAGCAAATATCTGATAAGGCATTGCGACTGAAAATGGTTTTATATCCGGACCATAAACAACGGCTGGAATTAAACCAGATGTGCGGAGCGCTGCGGCGTCGCCGGTACGCTTGGTTGCAGAGATGGCGTATGTCATATCAACGAAAAGAGATTATGCCGTACATCATAGCACAAAAGAAAAAAAACGTCAAGCCGACTGACGCTCTCGAAGATTTGAACGAAACACGCTTTCTGCGATGCCAATTAGCAAGCAATTTATTACCAAAGAAGAGCCTCCATAGCTCACAAAAGGAAGGGTGACCCCAGTTACAGGCATAAGTCCGATTGCAGAACCGATATTGAAGCATAATTGGATAAAAAAGAACCATGCCATACCAATCAATGTATAGGCTGAAAAATCATCGCCCGAAGTATAAGCAATGACCAAGAGACGCCATAACAAAAGTAAATACAGACTGAGAAGAAGCAAAGTACCCACAAAACCCATTTCTTCGCCGATAACAGAAAAAATGAAATCCGTCTGAGCCTCTGGCAAAAAACGCAACTGACTCTGCGAGCCAAAGCCCAAACCTCGGCCAAAAACATTTCCTGCACCGATCGCGATGATTGATTGACTCACATTGTAACCAGTATTCAAAGGGTCACGAGACGGATCAATAAAAGTTAAAATACGTTCTTTCTGGTATGGCTTAAAGAAAAAAAACCAGCCCAATAGACCAAAGATAGCAGCCAAACCAACCAGAAAAACCAAATACCGTTTCTTTATAACAGTTACAGTCAAAAGACCAAACCAAATTCCCAAAAGCACCAAAGCAGATCCAAAATCTGGCTGAATAGCTATAAACATGACTGGTAAAGCTGTAACCAATGCAGTAACGATTAGATACTGAATTCGATCAAATCTTCGTCCAACGCTAGCGATAATGGCACCCAAACTAACAATAAGCGCAACCTTAGCAAATTCAGCGGGCTGAAATGATACTGGGCCAAAACGAAACCAACCAGTAGTGCTATTTATGGTATGACCCAAAAAAAGAACGGCCAAAAGTAAAAAAACTGCAAAAAAATACCACATGCGTACAGTTGCCTGGTAAAAACTTACATGAACACTGCCCGCCAAAAACAAAAGAAAGAAACCAAACACGATAGCAGTCATTTGCTTTGGCACATAAATCAAGCTGTCCGAACCACCCCTAGACAAATCAACGCTATAAATTGCAGCTAAACCAATTGATGTAAGCACAAAAACAACTGCTATCAGCAGCCAGTCATATGAGCGTAAAAGTTCGATTATTCTCCGAAAGATGATCACAAACTACAGTTTATCATGATTACCACCCTATTCACCTGGCTTCATGAATACAGTCGGGTCAAAAATATTTATGATCGGATACGCAAAAACATCAGTCACAATCGGCGTATCACCAAATAACCGAACATCAATATTTCTTGTCTCTCCAGATCTAAATTGCTGCAGATTTACAGAAACTAGTCCAACCCGACTCTGCCCATTCATTAGATCCAAATAAAATAATGGCTGCCAATAACTGTACGCTGATGAATTGGTTATAGTCAAGGAAATTGAAGGTACAGGAACACCCGGTGTACTGTTGGCCGAATGAAAGGCAATCTTTTCGGGAGTAAACTTTAGGCGTTCATTCATAAAACCAGAGACGTCAGACAATGTATGTGGATTCAGTCTCCACCATCTTGTAGACAAGATATTAAATTTAGTATTTGACGGGAACTGCGAAGACTCTATCCCAAAAGAGGCTACTGGACGCTTTGAATTTGGCAAAACCATCGCTGTACCAGTGGCAGTTAGACCCGTAGAAAAAATATATTGGTATTCAACTAAAGCTAGCCAACGATCGTTCGGATTTGAGATATCGGTAACAGCATCATATTTTTCATTTCCACTTCGAAAGATTTGTACATCTGAGACCAAAAGATTTGAAGCAGTATATTGTGGTTGTAGAGCCTTATAGTTTGTTACCTGACGAAGTGAATCAGACAATGCCTTTTGGTCCTCAAAATACCCGACAAAAGCATACCTACCCCAACCAACAACACCAATCCCAATCGTAACAACCGACCATACTATAAGAAAAAAAATACCAACTTGTTTAAACTGTTCTCGATGCAGTACGTACCAATTGGAAATACGAAGCTCACGATTGGTTAACCCATCCGTCGGATTGATATATTCAGTACTCGATTGTTTTTTATCTATCATATAAGATATATTATACACAAAATTAAGA
>CAZVNO010000040.1:3707-7576 GCA_964628715.1 uncultured Gammaproteobacteria bacterium
AGATTATCACCTCTTGTTTCCAGAAAGTGCCCATGCTACAATGTGGGTATCTTTTTTTCAGAAATTGTATGGCAAAAACCCCTGACAAAACAAACTCTTATGGAGCAGCACAAATCACTGTCCTAGAAGGACTAGAAGCGGTTCGGAAACGCCCTGGTATGTACATTGGTTCGACTGGCGTCGCTGGTCTACACCACATGATTTGGGAAATTGTCGACAATTCTTTCGACGAGGCCATGGCCGGATATTGCAATGAAATCGTGATTCGCCTCCTCCCTGACCATTGGATTGAAGTATCTGATAATGGTCGCGGTATTCCAGTCGATATCCACCCCGTCAAAAAAGTCAGCGCCCTAGAGCTTGTTCTAACCCAACTCCATGCTGGAGGAAAATTTGGTGATGGTGGCTACAAAGTATCCGGCGGTCTTCATGGCGTCGGTGCGTCAGTTGTAAACGCACTTTCGACTGACCTAAAAGCAACGGTCCATCGTGATGGACAAATCTGGACACAGGAATACAAAATCGGAAAACCGGTAAAAAAAGTAGCTGCGATCGGTAAAACCAAAAAAACTGGGACGACGACTGCTTTCCGCGCCGATAATAGTATTTTTGAAACCCTAAATTTTCAATGGAAAACAATTATTGATCACCTTCGTCAGCAGGCTTACCTCACCAAAGGTGTTAAAATTGAAATCCGAGATGAACGAAGTCTGGAAGAAAAAAATGAAGACAAGACTTCATTTCCTTTTGAAAATGCCGGCTACCAATTCTACTTTGAGGGTGGTATTGCCAGCTATGTAAAACACCTCAATAAAAACAAAGAAGCAAAGCACGAAAATATTTTTTACGTCGAAAAACAAGTTGAAAAAGTTCTAGTGGAAATCGCTCTCCAGTACACCGATGATTATACAGAATCACTTTTTGCCTTCGCAAACAACATCACAAACCCGGACGGCGGTATGCATGTGGCCGGATTCCGCACTGCACTCACAAGAACTTTGAACACATACGCTCGTAACAAAAATATTCTAAAAGAAAAAGATGACAACCTTGGCGGTGAAGATGTCCGTGAAGGTCTGACCGCTATTATCTCTGTCAAAATACCAGAACCGCAATTCGAAGGACAAACCAAAGCCAAATTGGGAAATCCAGAAGTAAAACCGGCTGTAGAAACATCATTTGCCGATGCTTTCATGATATTTCTCGAGGAACATCCGCGCGATGCCGAAGGTATTATTGGCAAATGTGTTTTGGCTGCCAAAGCCAGAAATGCCGCCAGGCTTGCACGTGAAACTGTGCTTCGCAAAGGCGCGCTCGAAGGCTTCACACTCCCAGGCAAACTTGCCGATTGCTCTAGCCGAGATGCAACAGAATCAGAGTTATATATTGTCGAGGGTGATTCGGCTGGTGGATCTGCCAAACAAGGACGTGATCGCCACACTCAGGCCATACTCCCCCTCCGTGGTAAAGTTTTGAATGTTGAACGCGCCCGCTTGGACAAAATTTTGACAAACAATGAACTAAAAAATCTGATCATCGCCATGGGTACAAACATTGGCGAGCAATTTGAAATTGAAAAATTACGTTATCACCGAATTATCATCATGACCGATGCTGATGTTGATGGTGCCCATATCCGCACACTTCTCATGACGCTATTTTTCCGTTACTTCACTGATCTTATCCACAAAGGATATATTTATATTGCCCAGCCACCACTCTACAGTATCAAAAAAGGCAAAGACGTCACCTGGCTTTACAACGATGCTGACCTCAATAAATACAAAAAAGATAATGGCGTTACCGAAGCTGATATTCAAGAAGCAAACGACGAAAGCGGTGAAGCTCCTGAGGTGGAAGAAGTGGCAATAGAAAAAAAATCATCAAAACGCGCATCCGCCCAAGGCGGATCCGCCACTAGCGGGAAATTGAATATTCAGCGCTATAAAGGTCTTGGTGAAATGAACCCAGAACAACTCTGGGAAACTACCATGAACCCAGCAAACCGCCTCTTGAAGCAAGTCACAATTGAAGATGCGGAAAGGGCCAGTGAAGTTTTTGATGTACTCATGGGGTCCGAAGTCGCCCCGCGCAAAAAATTTATCCAAACCCACGCGAAGACAGTCAAAAATTTGGATATATAAAATTTAAACTAAAAATCACTCCGTTAACGGAGTGATTTTTATTATCTATCTTTGTATTATTTGGCTTTTCTCCTCTTTTCTCCAAAATATTTTAATTTTTTATTCATTGTCTCCACCTGCTTAGACTGTATATAAACTATACCTAATTTACTATCAGCCCATTGCATTTTTTCGATAACTTTTTTTGTCACCTCTATAATAGCATCATAATCCTCTTTCGAGAGAGGCGCTGTACTTCTCGCTATATTATTTGTCCTTTCTTCAGCCGATAAAATAGCCTGGATAAGTTTATCTTTTTCTGCTCTATTCATTTTTTCGTTAGAAAATTTATCCAATTCAGATACTAATTTTTTTGCCCATTTACCATCAACCGACAAACCTTTCGGCGCTTCTGCTGCTTTCTCCGGCTTTTTTCCTCGTAACAACTCTCGTCGACTTAATCCGGCATCGGCTTGAGTTGAAGTGTTAGTAGCTGGTGTTTCTCCGGCGCCTTCCAAAATATCATCAGATTCACCAGAAGTTGAAGTGTTGGTTAAATCAATAGTCGGCACTTCTTCATCAGGGTTTTCTTCAATAATCAATCTATCTTCTTCTAATTTTTCAACATAATTAGCACCACCATCCGCTGATGAAACACCGCCATCAGGAGAATTACTGGCTGTTTGCTGTCTATTTTTTTCGGCTTCTTTTGTTTCTTCCCCCATCCACTTGGCAGGCGCGCCTACAGTCAGTGCATCTACCGCGAAGACATAGAACATTGTTTCTGGCAATTTGTCTTCTTTCATGCCTCTTTTAACCCGATAATACTCATAAATTAAAAGCATGTTTATATGATTGTCTTCGATAAACCTAAGAGCTCTTGCATTTACAATATTTCTTTTTGACTTATCTTTATCAAAAACATTTTCCTTACGAAGAACATCTTTGGCGTATCTTTCAACCATGTTCAAAACACCAGTTGGCCCGCCATTGTAGGCCGCAAAAACCAAATCTTTCCTACCACCAAACATTTTATCTAGTTTTTTCAAATATCTTGTACCGGTATCTATATTCGGACGAATTTGTTGCCAATTTTTTTCCCAATCTGACTGTGTCCAGCCAAGATCCTTTGTGGCTGTTCCATCCATAACCTGCATTAGACCTTTTGCACCTGGACCACTGACTGCACCGCGATACCCCCTGCTCTCTTTTACCAAAACACCAAAGATAACATCGGCCGGTACACCATGGCGTTCAGATGCTTCCAAGACTGCAGCGATAATTTTTGGTTTATCTTTCTTAAATTGTTCAAAATATTCAACTCCACTAACCACACTTTTTTCACCGATACTCAAAGCACCTCTGGCTGCTGGGATAGCGGTTCTATCGAAAATTTGCTGCAACCGAGCGCGCAAAAAAGTTTTTGGGTCATCTATTTTCTGGCCATAAAGTGACTCTAGCTCAGCAGCCGAAATCCCATCCAGAGAAGCTTCCAGTTGTTTGGAGGTGTAATGCGGTGCAAACTTTGCATCACCCTCTTTATATTCGCGAACGTTCTGCGGATCCCCTTCCCAATTATTTTCATCTTCACTCCTCGGTCTTCTTTTACGCCACACCCTAGCTACATGTTCACGATTTAAATTTTTACCCACCGCAACCCCAATACTAGCTACACCGGCCGCAATCATAAAATTACGTCTCCCATGATCTATTGGCGGTCCGGCTTTTGGTCTATTTGGCAATGGA
>CAZVNO010000041.1:0-7522 GCA_964628715.1 uncultured Gammaproteobacteria bacterium
CTGATGGTGATGCGTGGATTGCTCCAGACAAACCATTGACAGTACCTTCGAGTGTCGCACTTACAGAATAGGTCGTTGGATCAGCTGATGTATAGTGATAAACTTCGTCAGTCGATGGACCTACTGGTACGAGACCCATGTATGGGTTCGCGCAACCAGTTGCTTGCCAACCTGCTGTATTGAGACATGCATAGTTGCCTGCGCCGATATCAGCATCTGCTTGTGGATAGCCGTTGTAATCTGTGTAGTAGAGTTCAAGAGCAGTTTGCAATTGTCGTAAATCAGACAAGCGCTTTGCGTCTCGAGCTTTCAACCGAGCGTTGCCCAATGCAACGATAGCTAATGTTGAGAGCAATCCAATAATTGCGATGACTACCAACAGTTCAATCAAAGTAAAACCACGTTTATGTGTTGTCATGTTCTCACCTCCTCTCGGTTCATAGATGGTAGATTTAAGATTACAGTCAAACTGTAATCTGCTAAACTATAATCTTTAATCTCAAAAGGAATTATATACCCAAAGCCTTCTTAACTTTTGCGACTGTTTCGGATGGCTTGAAATGAGCCTTTATCAAGTAATCAACAGCACCCAGTTCTAACCCTTTGTCGACATCGTCTTTTTGACCAAGATTTGTGAGCAAAATAACCGGTATATCTTTTACTTCCGGATCCTTTTTAAGCTGCTCCAAAACACCAAAACCATCAAGCTTTGGCAAAAGAATGTCAAGCAAAATAATTTTCGGTGGTTTTTTCTTAATATCGACGAGCGCAGCTTCGCCGTCGGCAGAAGTAGTTACTTTGAATCCTTCCATTTCAAATTTTGTTTTGTAAATATTGGCGAGAAACTCGTCGTCCTCGACAATATGAACATGAATGCCGTTTGTTTCTGTATTTGTTGCCATACAATAAATGTATTGGAATTTTATATTCTGTTAATAGTATACGCTATGCGCCAATTACTGTGAAGCGCAACCTGTGGATGAGCTACTTCAAGACGTTCCTGAGCGCCAATCCGATTGCCACTGACATACGCGGGCCAATGCTATCTAAAATCGGTTTCAAACGATCTTGGTACACAACACGCGCCCACGGATCACTGAGAAATGAGCTTGAACTGCTGACAAAAATGCGGGAAATAGCGCCGCACCGCCAGTCAAAACAATTTTTTCTGGCCGCTTGCCTTCATTACCTGATTGATGTGTATACAAATCCATCCCATACTCAATTTCTTTTACAATTGAATCGGTAACACTGCCAAACAATTCCATTGGAACCTGAGTTGTCGATCCGCGAGATAAATCGTATTTTACTTGGGCTGTTGCCGCAACATCAATTCCAAGATTTTTTGCCAAAATATTATCAATATCTTTTCCTCCTGCCAAAATACTACGATGAGTTACAGGCTGACCATTGTCAACAATAAAAAAATTGGTTCTTTCCGCGCCAATGTCGACAACCATTATTGTGGCTGGGTCATGACCAACCAACGAGCGCTCCAGTGCAAACGCCTCTGTTTCGAGTTCATCAAGTATTAAACCGGCACGAGAAAAAATCGCAGTATAAAATTGAATCAAACTTTTGGAGGCGGCTGTTACCAACAATTTTATGTCTTTTTCCGGACCGCCATCTTTTTTGGTCAAACGCTGGTGGACGACCTGCATGGTATCAATCGGTTCTGAAACCATTTTACTTACCTTTGCCTTCACATGATAATCCAATTCTTTTTCCGGAACAATCGGCAAAGTTACCAAAGCATGAAAAACTTGTGAGACTGGCAGACTCACGGTCGCATGCTTGGTTGTTGCTTTTGTCTGTTTTACCAATTCTTTGAGATAGGTGGCGTACAATTCAATTCTTGGATCAACCGGTGGCAAAGGCGCTTTTTTCTCGCCAGACTTTGGCAAAGTGATTTCCGGAGTCTCAACTTTAACATGAATATCCAATGGCTCGTCCAAAACCCCATATGTCCAAAGCTGCGGACGATTTTTTGTCTTTTTAAGCTCAACCAGCTTCATACCGCCAGCGCCAATATCAATACCAAGGTATGATTCTGTTTTTTTGAAAAAATTCATAGGATATAATCTAGCGTATAGCAGTATATCATAAAAACAGTGTAACTTCACTGAATAAGAAAATACTTGTTGATATCTTCATATATAGTTGATACACTATTCTGGTATTTTGTTCAGAAAGTAGAAATATACCATTATGAAAAAAGATGAAAAACAAGATATTATTTTGTTTAATACACTGACAAGAAAAAAAGAACCACTCAAGCCTATTGTTGAAAATGCTGTTGGTCTCTACACCTGCGGCCCAACTGTCTACAACTACGCTCATATTGGCAACCTCCGAACATACATTTTTGAAGATATACTTAAGCGAACGATCACTGCCAACGGTTATTCTGTAAACCACGTCATGAATATTACAGACGTGGGGCACCTGACTGACGACGCGGACCAAGGCGAAGACAAGATGGAAAAAGGCGCCAAACGCGAAGGAAAAACTGCCTGGGATGTGGCTGAATTTTATACCAAAGCTTTTCTCGAGGACTGCAAAGACCTTAATATAGAGCCACCCACAAACACCTGCAAAGCAACCGACAATATCCCGGAACAAATTGCCCTGGTCCAGACTCTGATTGATAAAGGCGTTACCTACGAAACAACTGATGGGATTTATTTTGATACAACAAAAATTGATGATTACGGAAAACTGGCAAATCTAGACAAGCAGCAGCTCAAAGCCGGTTCGCGCGTATCAATGGGAGACAAAAAAAATCCGCACGACTTTGCCCTCTGGAAGTGGAGCGAGCGAGGCGAGCGACATCCCGAGCGACCCGCCGCGCGGGGAGCCGAGGGATCTGAAAAACGACAGATGGAGTGGTCGGCATTTGACCGTATGGGTTTTCCGGGCTGGCACATTGAATGCTCTGCCATGAGTATGAAATACCTCGGCGAACAATTTGATATTCATTGTGGCGGTATTGACCATGTGCCTGTCCACCACACCAATGAAATTGCCCAAACCGAAACAGCGACCGGCAAAAAACCATGGGTCAATTTTTGGCTTCATGGAGAATTTTTGAACATTGCTGATGCAAAAATGGCAAAATCAGGCGAGAACTTTATCACCCTACAGACTCTAAAAAATAAAGGCATTTCCCCTCTCGCCTATCGTTATTTTCTGCTCCAGGCACATTACCGGAAACAGCTAACCTTTAGCTTCGAAGCTCTGGAAGCTGCCGAGAGTGGATTAAAAAACTTACAAGAACGAGTCCTCCTAGCGCAAAAACAAAGCAACGAAAGCGAAGCAATCAAAGAATCATTTTTCAAAGCGATGAATGATGACCTAAACTCTCCAGAAGCATTGGCCGTATTGTGGAGAGCGCTAAAAGAAAATAAAATAGATCAAAAAACAATATTGGAGATTGATAAAATTCTTGGACTAAAACTGGAAATAGAAAAAAAAGTCATCACCATACCAGACGAGGTTTCAAATCTTCTCGAGCTTCGCAAAAAAGCCAGGGATGAAAAAAACTGGGCAGAAAGCGATAGACTGCGTGACGAAATTTCAAAACTTGGTTTTGTGGTCAAAGATGCGGCAAACGAACAACACGTAGAACAAAAATAATTTTTCTGGTATAATATAGTCAAGCGTGTCAGTAGACATCTTCTTTTATGGTAAATCAACCCGAGATAAAACAAAAACCCTTTCCAGAACCAGATTCATCTCCGCAGGCAATACCCCAGTTTGAGCGGCCAGCTGTTGCCGAAGCACCTCCAAAACCTGAAACAATCCAGACTCCGCCCAATCCGGAAATTATTCATGCCCCAGAAACTCCAAATGAAAACCCATCTTCGGATGAAGAAGATACAAGTACTTTGAATAAAGCCCTCTCGAGCCTCCGGCAAATTCTTGGACGAACCAAAAAACAAACGCCCTACATACCAAATGTTCGGGATGAGCTCACGGTTCGTGTTGAAAAAATCATGGAGGAAGATCTCACCGATGCTTTCAAATCACTTTCGACCGTAAAAAAACAAGAATTCAAAATCAAAGGCGAAGAAACCGCTTATCAAATTCGCGAATTGTTAAACAAAACCCATGTTAAAATCAAAAAAATTTTTAAATTGATTTTGGAATGGCTACTGCTCTTGCCAGGTATAAATCGATTCTATTTGGAACAAGAAGCCAAAATAAAAGCTGACAAAATACTGGCATTAAAAAAAATCCGTGATGGCGAAAAAAAATAGTTTTAGCCACAATGTTTTTTCAATTCACTTTTGCAACCGAACAGTCGTTTTCTGACCCGTCAACATTGTTAAATGATCCGGTATTTTTTTGGGTTACGCTCGGAGGGGTTATATTCCTTATCCTGATTGCCCTGGCATTTATAATCAGATCTTTCTTCCACCGCCAAAACCGCGAAGTCAAAGCTTTTCGCAGAGTTGTCCTCCAAATTCTAGTACCAAAAGAGCGTAAATCAGAAGGCAAAGAGAGCCGTGAAGAAGATCGATTGGAGAGAATTCGCGAAGAAATTGGCATCACCGAAACTTTTTTCTCGACCTTAGCCGGCCTAAAGGCTCAATCTGGAATTTTTCACTGGTTCCGCGGAAGAACCGACTATTTTGCTTTTGAAATTGTTTCTTATGAAAATTTAATTTCATTTTATATTGACGTTCCAAGACATCAACAAAACATGATTGAACAACAGCTTCATGCGCAATACCCTTATGCGCAAATTGAAGAAATGACTGATTACAATTTGTTCCATGAAAAAAGCGCGATTGTCGGCGCATATTTGGAAGGTGAAGATACGACAGTCCTACCTTTTAAAACTTACAAAACCATGGATTCTGACCCGCTGTCATCAATCCTAAATGTTCTTGGCAAAATGCATGAGGGTAATAGCGGTGCTGCTGTCCAATATATTGTTCGCGTTGCCCACAAGGGGTGGCGCCACAAAGGAAGCAAAATCGTACGTGAAGTAAAAAAAGGCGAATCAATTGAAGACGCTATAAACAAAGGACCAATAAAAAAATTCTTTGGTGAGTTTGCCAAAACATTGTGGCAGAGCGCAAAACCAACCGAAGAAAAAAAACCAAAAGAAAATTATGAGCCATCGGAAAAAGAAAGAGAGATGTTGAAAGGAATTGAAGAAAAAATTTCTAAAGGCGGACTTGATGTTACTATTCGCCTCCTGTCTTCTTCTGACAGCGAAGAAATTGCTCGACAAAACCTAGACAACTTGATCAATGGCTTTAGTCAATACAATATCTACAGATACGGAAACAAATTTTCGGCAACGATTCCGCGCACACAAGGAAAAATTATTAGAGATTTTATTTATCGCTCTTTTCACGAGAGTCGCCATCTTGTCATGAATACAGAAGAAATGGCCTCTTTCTGGCACCTACCTCTTCATTCAACCGAAGCGCCGTTTGTAAAATGGCTAACAGCGCGCAAGGCTCCACCGCCATCAAATCTTCCTCGCGAAGGTATACTTCTTGGCCACGTCTCGTATCGCGGGTCTGATTTCCCAGTCCACATGAAAGAAGCTGACCGAAGACGTCACTTGTATGTAATTGGTAAATCCGGTGTCGGAAAATCAGTATTTTTGCAAAACTTAGCAATTCAGGATATAAAAAATGGGCGTGGAGTTGCCATAATTGATCCGCACGGCGACTTAGTTGAGCATATCCTCACCCACATTCCAAAAGAACGCGCTGACGATGTTATCCTCTTCAATCCTTCTGATGTCGAACGACCGATTGGATTGAATATGCTTGAAACAAAAACCGATGACCAAAAAGATTTTGCTGTTCAGGAAATGATTGCGATTTTTTATAAATTATTTCCACCGGAAATGATTGGGCCAATGTTTGAGCACAACATGAGAAATGTCATGTTGACTCTTATGGCTGACATCAATGATCCGGGCACAATCATTGATATTCCACGCATGTTTACAGATGATAGCTATGTAAAAATCTATTTGAAAAAACTAAAAGATCCGGTAGTAAGAGCCTTTTGGGAAAAAGAAATGGCAAAAACTTCTGATTTTCACAAATCAGAAATGCTCGGTTACTTAATTTCAAAAGTTGGCCGGTTTGTTGAAAATGAGATGATGCGCAATATCATGGGGCAACAAAAATCCGGTTTTGACTTTAGAGAGGTCATGGATAAGCAAAAAATCCTACTGGTGAATTTGTCAAAAGGTACTACCGGTGAAGTGAATGCCAAGCTGCTTGGTCTCATCATCGTAGCCAAACTTCAGATGGCAGCGCTTGGCCGAGCTGACATATCCGAAGCAGACAGAAAAGATTTCTACCTATACATTGATGAGTTTCAAAACTTCATCACTGATTCGATTTCAACAATTCTGTCAGAGGCTCGCAAATACAAACTTGACCTCATTATCGCCCACCAATACATGGGGCAACTTATGGATGACAAAGGACACGCGGCTATCAGAGACGCAGTTCTTGGCAACGCCGGTACAATTTGTTCGTTCCGAATTGGTCCGGATGATGCCGAAATTTTGGAAAAAGAATTTGCGCCTACGTTTGGTTCATACGACCTCATAAATGTTGAACAATACACCGCCTATACAAAACTTCTAATTGACAACACTGCTTCTCGGCCGTTTAATATGCTTATGTACCCACCACAGAAAGGCAATCCCGAATTGGCAGCAGCAATCAAAGAATTATCCCGCTTGAAATATGGGCGAGATCGTCGTATGATTGAAGCTGAAATCCTCGACAGAACCAAGCTTGGTGTGGCTGCGAGCGAAAGTAAAAATGACATGATTGAATCCAGTTTATAATCCCCTATGAATTCACTTGCTGAAATCCTAAATCAAAAGGCTGATGAATTGTTCGTAGATGAACCAAAAGTAGAGCAGGAAGAAGCGCCGATTGAAATAAATGAACCAAAATCAACACCCGTTATGATAGTTGACAGTTGTTCAGGCGGCGTGTCTCTACCAAGTACAGCACAGACAGAAAAGCCCGCAACCACAGTTGAACTTAAAAGAATGGTTTTTGCCATGAAAGACCAACTTGATGCAATGCTGCGTCTTTTGGATGGTGAAATATCTTCCGCTCCCACAAAAATAACTTCTGGCTTTGCAGAGACAATCGAAACCGGAGAAAGAATTCTTGAAGGAACCTTTACGGGTGAAAAAATGCTTGGCGATGATGGCAAAGAGTACAGTGTGCCACCAAACTACGCCAGCAAATCAAAAATTGTGCCTGGCGACCGAATGAAACTAACCATTACCAAAAGTGGCTCATTTATTTTCAAACAAATCGGTCCCGTAGACAGAAAACGTGAAATTGGCAATCTAGTAAACGATTCAGTCAACGGCCAATGGGCAGTTCAAATTGGGGATGATATTTACCGAGTATTGACAGCATCAGTCACTTTTTATAAAGGCAAAATTGGAGATGAAGTTATACTTCTTCTGCCACGCGTAGGCAAAGTTGGTTGGGGCGCGGTAGATAATATCATT